>JBOGVD010000049.1:0-7068 GCA_050696355.1 Actinomycetota bacterium | reverse complement strand
CCCCCGACGCCGTCAGGGCCCGGCCGAGCGTGGTGAGCGACACCGTCACGTACTTCCGCCGGCCGGCCCGTTTCGCCCGGTCGATCGCCCGACGGCACCACGTGAGCGCGTCATCGAGCCGGCCGGCCGCGAGCTCGAGCTCCGCTCGACTCGCGGCCAGCCTCCCCGTCACGATCCACCGCTCCCACGACGGGCTCGCCGCCGACGTCTCCCACAGGTCGTCCCAGACGCGCTCGACCGGCGCGAAGTCATCCATCAGGACCTGTGCCGCGACCACGTCGGTCCGGGCGCTCAGCCACGCCATGTTGAACCACGACGGCCCCAGCCGATCCGCGACGGTCTCGCTGCGCTCCCTCGCCTCGGCCACCGCGAAGATCTCCCGGAGCGGCGTCGTCGAGTAGTTCATCACCACGTTGTCCTTCCGTCCGAGCCGCCGCGCCGTCTCGATGGACCGGCTCCCGACCTCGATCGCCTCCTCGTACCGCCCGAGTCCCGCGAGCGCGAGGCCACGCTGGCCGGCCCCGCGCAGCAGGAACTCAGCGCTCCGCGGCTCGAGCCCGCCGGTGGCCGCGGCCCGCTCCGAGAGCTCGAGGGTCACTTCGTAGTGACCCATCCAGTAGTGGACGTTCCCGATCATGTGGAAGTGCTCCGACAGCTCGAGGAGCCGTTCGTCGTCCGGCCAGAGCTCCGACGCCTCCTCGCCCAGCTCGATCGCTCGTTCCAGGTCGCCTTCCTCGCCGCGCATCCCGAGCGCCTGTGCGAGCCGCGAGACGGCCATCGCCTCCAGCTCCGCCGGTCCGCGCGACCGCACGAGCTCGACCGCCCGCTCCGCGTGCGACATCGTCTTCGCCGACTGCTCCGTCCACAGCGCCGCCCGGCTGGCGGCGATCAACCCCTCGACCTCGTCGTCGCCCTCGAGCTCACCCACCAGCTCGGTGAGCTCGGCGTCGGCACGCTGGTAGTCCTCGAGCTCCGTCAGCGCGAGCGCCCGACGCAGCCGGACGCGACGCCGCTCGTCGTCGTCGGTCGCGAGCTCGAGGGCCCGCGTGTACAGGTCGTAGGTCTGCTCGACGGCGAGCGCGTCGCGCGCCCGCTCCGCGGCCCCCAGCAGGTACCCGCGTGCCGCGTCCAGCTCGCCGGCCTCGCGCCAGTGGTGCGCGAGCAGCCAGCCGAGGTCCTCCGGATCCGCGAGCGCGGCCTCGAGGTAGCGCGCCACCGCGCCGTGCAGCGTCCGTCGCGAGCTCCGCGGCAGCGTGCCGTACGCGACGTCGCGGATCAGGACGTGCTTGAACGCGAACTCGGCGTCGCCCTCGACCTGGCTCTGCGGATTGCGGGCGACCAGGCCGCGCGCCTCGAGCCCGTCCAGGGCCTCGTCGACCGCCTCCAGCTCCCCCGTCTCCGTCAGCACGTCGCGCCAGAAGGTCTGTCCGATCACCGACGCGTGCAGCAGCGCGGCACGGGCGTCGGCCGGGAGCGCGTCGATCCGAGCGGCGATCGCGGCCCGGACCGTCGACGGCAGCTCCTCCAGCGGGACCTCGTCGCTCACCGACGCGACCAGCTCCTCGAGGAACAGCGGGTTGCCCTCGGCCCTGGAGACCACGCGATCGATCGCGGATGGATCGGCGGAGGGCAGCAGCGCCGCCGCGACCGCGCGAGCGTCGGCCTCCGCGAGCGGCTCGAGCGGCACCGTCGTCTGCCCCACGAGGCCGCCGCCCCACATCCGCCGGCTCTCGAGGAACTCGGGCCTCGCGAGCGCGATCACGACGAGCCGCGTGTCGCGCACGTGCGAAACCAGGTGGTCGATCAGCTCGAGCAGCGGCTGGTCTGCCCAGTGGACATCCTCGAACACGAGGAGCACCGGCTGCCGTTCGGCGAGGTGCTGGACGAACATCCGCATCGTGTAGAGGAGGTGGACCGGCTCGTCGGCGGGCGCGTCCAAGCCGAGACCGAGGAGCAGCGAGAGGTAGCGGGTCGCGTCGGCGGACTCGGCGTCCGGGAACAGCGATACCACGGCGGCGGCGAGCTTCGTGCGGGCCACCTCCACCGGATCGTTGTCGAAGATCCCCGCGACACGCCGGACCATCACACCGGCCGCCCGGTACGGCGTCTGTTCCTCGTACGGGAGGCTCCGGCCCCAGAGGGCCCGCCCGCCCGATGCCTCGAGCAGCTCGGCCGCCTCACTCGCGAGGCGGGTCTTCCCGAACCCGGCCGGCGCGACGATCGTCACGATGTGCGGGCGCCGGTCGTCGACGGCCCGCCCCCAGACGTCCTCGATCAGCTCGAGCTCCCGGTCCCGGCCGACGAGCGGCGTGGCCGACGTCGGCCGGTTCCCCGGGGCCTGGACGGCCTCGAGGATCGACCACGCAGCGACCGGCGCCGCCTTGCCCTTCGCTTCGACGGCCGGCAGCTCGCCGAACCGGAACGCGTGACGCGCCAGCCGGTGGGTCTGCTCGTCGACGACGAGCGACCCGGGCGCGGCGGCGCTCTGCAAGCGGGCGGCGGTGTTCACGACGTCGCCGGTCGCGAGCGGATCGCCCGGCGCGGGGTCGACCGCGATCACGGCCTCGCCGGTGCCGACGGCGGCGCGGACCTGGAGGTCGAGCCCCACATGCCGGGCGTTCAGCACCTCGATCCCCTCCAGGATCGAGAGGCCGGCGCGGACGGCCCGCTCGGCGTCGTCGGCCCGCGAGAGCGGCGCGCCGAACACCGCCATCACGGCGTCGCCGACGTACTTCTCGACCGCGCCGCCATGCCGCTCGATCCGGCCGCGGCACTCGTCGAAATAGAGCTTGTTGCGGTCGCTGACGTCCTCGGGGTCTGCGCCGTCGGCTCGGGCGGTCGAGCCGACGATATCCACGAAGAGGATGGAGACGAGCTTGCGCTCCTGCTGGCCGGGCTCGATCGCGAGCTGCGCGCCGCACTTCGGGCAGAAGCGAGCCCCATCGGGTGTCTCTGAGCCGCAGCGCGGGCAAGCCATGTGGAGGAATCGTAGGCCGAGCCGAGCGCGCCGTGCTTGTCGTGAGGTACTCGTTGCCCCTCGCCCGAGCCGATCCCTTGCGTGAGTGAACATGGATCGAGTCCAATAATCGCTAGCGTTTGAGTGATATCATTCGCTGCATGGATCTCCTGCCGTACACGCTGACCGACTCGATCGACGAGCTCACCGGTGAGCTGGACGCCTGGAAACGCCTACTCGACATCCGCATCCTCCCCCGCACGTGGGAAGGACGCCTCCGCCGAGACCTCGAAGCCGAGGCGGTGGCAGCCTCCACCCGCATGGAGGGAGTGAACGTTACCGTCGACGAGGTCCGGCGCATCCTTGCGGGCGATGCACCGCCCGACGTGGAGCCGGAGGACCGGCAGCTCGTGTCTGGCTACCGAGACGCGATGAACTTCGTGCTTCGGCAGGGCGACGATCCTGCGTTCTCGTGGGATCGAGGACTCATCGTCGGTCTGCACGATCGTGTGATGGCAGGCAGGTACGACCTGGAGGCTGGGAGGCTCCGAACCGAGCGGCAGGTCTGGGTTCGTAACCGGGTAACCGGACAGGACGTCTACCTCCCTCCGCCGGGAGAGGACGTGGAGGCTCTCGTCGCCCAAGCCGTGGATCAGATGCAGGCCTCGGCGTCGCATAGCGCGGTCCAGGCGGCTTGGATCCACATCGCAACGGCGGCGATCCATCCGTTCACCGACGGCAACGGTCGATCGGCGCGGATCCTCGCATCGCTGGCGATGTTCAGGGGCGGGTTCAAGAGGCGCGAGTTCACATCGCTGGAGGAGTGGTTGGGCCACCATCTCCAGGCCTATTACGCCCTATTCGCGTGTCTCGGCTCGGGATGGGACCCGGCGGCTGACGTCACGCCCTTCATCGAAGGACACGTGAGCGCCCAGGTCCAACAGGTTCGCGCGCTCGACCTGCGGATCCGCATCGAACAACAGATCTGGATGGCGCTCGAGGAAGCCTCTGAGGATCCCGGGATGGACCGCCGTCTTGCGAACGCCCTTTGGGACGCGTTCTTCGCTCGGGACGTCACTGCTGGCTACTACCGATCCTTGACAGAAGTGAGCCCAGCCACAGCGACCAAGGATCTGACCACAGCCGTGGCAGCGCGGTTGCTGGCGGCCGAAGGCGAACGGCGAGGCCGAAGGTACGTCGCAGGTGATCGTCTCTACGGCGCCGTTGCGGACGCTCTCTCCATCGATGTTGGATCTGCTGGATCGCCTCGGGATCGGATCATCACCGAACTGGGGAGTCGCCTCACCCTGTCAGGCGAAGGACCCGGACTGCGGCGACGGCCCTTCACCGACGATCATCGATCCAGCTGAGCCGCACCGATCTTCGGTGCCTCGATCGTTCAGCGGTGCTTGCAACACGGTTGTCCCGGGCCAGAATCACAGGGGTGTGATCTGAACAGGAGCTCCCCACGACCATGACGGACTGGCTCGATACGAGCTGCTGGAGCTGCGGTGGCGAAGAGGTCACCGTGACCAACGGACGCCTGCTCTGCGCGCCGTGTCGGAAGGATCTGTTCGCCGAGCCCTCCACCGACGTCCGAGGCTTGGCTCGTCACGCCTACTGGGAGTCGCACGCACTCAGGTGCTGTTGGCGATGCATGACCGGGGCGGTCGATCCCCACGACGACGTCGGACTGTGTCGCTCCTGCCTCGAGCAGATCGGCGCACCGGAGGAGGGCCGGGCGGCCCGCGGTGCGAACCGCCCGACTCCTCGTGTCGAGCCTCTCTCGGCTACCCGGTGAACTTGAAGTTCTTCCGGATGTCGAGGGCCCTCCCGAAGATGTGGTGGACCGGGGAGCGCTCGGCGCCCTCCTCGACCATCGTCTTGTCCCGCTGAGAGAACTTGCCGCGAGCCGTCACGTCGAGGTTCACGGACTTGAGGGACTTCGACCAATCCTCGGGCTCCTTGGCGCCGGTGATGGGCCCCGGGTCCACGTCGAGGTTGGCCTTCACCTCGAGGCCCTGGAGATCCACCCCCGTCCTGGCGCAGGTCAGCGTGATGGCCTCGGCCACGCACGATGTCAGGGCCATCAGGGAGGCCTCGACCGGCTCGATCCGGTCGTCCGCGCCTTCCACACCGAGGGCGTCGCCGACCTCCTGCCACGAGCCGAGCTGGACGGAGAAGTCTCGGGACGGCTTCTTCATGCCTGACGTCCCGAGCTTCCAGGGCCCGACCTTCCCCAGGTTGCCGAGGCCCCTTCCCTCCCAGATGGATCTGGCCTCGAGACCCAGTTTGAAGCTCTTCGGGGTCTTCTCGTACTCCTTGTTGAAGCTCTCTATCTGACGAGCGTCGATACCGGGAACCGGCATCCGCTCCACCTCCTCTGGTGCATCTGTGAATGTTCTCCGATCGAGGGAAGAGGCGGGGCGCGGACGGCGCAGGTCGTGCGGGACCAGCGCGCGCGCTGGGGAAGTCGCTGAGTCGCACCGATCGCCGCCATCCCGCGGTGCCTCCTCCACCCCCTTCTACGACATGGGGCGCCGGACGGCAAGTTCGGTCGGACTCGTTCAGGGGACCACGGCGACGCCACGAGCACATGATCAGGCGCTTGCTGCGATATGGCTCAAAACCGAGCTATATCGCAGGATGCCCAGAGCTTGCCTACTTCAACATGGCACAGACGCGACAGATGGCGTACGACCGTCTACTCGAGCGCCTGTACTCCGTCGACGATGGGTGGGTTGTGAAGGGCGCAACGGCACTTCTGGCGCGTGGGATCGGTGTACGAGCTACGGTTAACGTGGACGTCTACCGGGCTGCGGAGCGAGCCCTCGTCGAAGAAGATCTCCGCAAGGCCGCGGCTCTCGACCTTGGCGACTGGTTCAGGTTCGAGCTCGGGCCACCCCAGACGCTCTCGGACGAGGCTGGTGGCATCCGCTATCCGGTGAACGCGTACATCGGTCCCACGATCTGGACGTCCTTCCACGTCGACGTTGTCGGGTCGGGGCTCCGGATGACGGGAGAGCCCGAAGATGTCCCGCCACTTGCACGAGTGCTGATGCCCGATGTCGAGCAGCACGGGTACAAGGCCTATCCGATCGTCGACCACATCGCCGACAAGGTCTGCGCGATCTTCGAGGTCCACGGCTCGACCGGCATGCCCTCGACCAGGTACAAGGACCTCGTCGATCTCGTGGCTGCCTCTCTCGAGGTCGCAGTCGATGCGAAGAAGCAGCTGACCGCCCTGACGTCCGAAGCAGAGCGCCGCGGGCTGCGCCTGCCAAGACACTTCGCGGCTCCGGACCGTTCTCTCTGGGAGCCGGGGTACGCGGCTGAAGCTCGCCGGTCTCTGCTGGACGTCGGGCAGACGCTCGACGAGGCGGTCGAGATCGTGGGTCGCTTCCTCGATCCGCTCCTCGACGGCACGGCGGTCGGCGGTTGGGGTCCTCGGACGCAACGATGGGTTATCGAGGAGAGCGGAAGGGCATAGCTGGCCCGCGCGCTCGTCGGGGCGGCTTGAGCTACTGCCCGGGGGGGCGATACCGGTACTCGAGCTCCGGATGCGCATCCTCGACCCACAGCGAGAGAGCCTCCTGAACGCGAACCCTCGCCTGGCGGAGGTTTCGGCTGTACGTGTGGAAGCCGGGCACGTCGGGGGAACGAACGATCCACACCCCGTCCTCGTCCCGCCCGAGATCGATCGTGTACGTCGCCACTTTCCCCACCTCATCCGATCTACGTGGGCGGATCCCGTTCCATGGCCCACCGCGATAGGAGAAGCGTACGCCAACGAGACGCGATGTCGGTCCCCCTCCCTACTGTGAGGCACGTCACATCGCGGCTGTCGGGCCCCTGAACCGTCTCGGCCCCTGAGACCACCGACGCCGCGGGAAGGAGCGCCCCATGCCTGATGACCTCGGCGCCAGCGTGCGCCTGGACCACCAGCTCCTCGCCGTCGAGCGCGATCACCGCGTCCACTGCCTGCTCGAGCTCACGGCCCCGCCCAACCCCACGGATCGCGAGCGACGCCCGCTCCACCTCGCGCTCGTGATCGACCGCTCCGGCTCGATGCGCGGCGACAAGCTCGAGACCGCGAAGGCGTGCGCCGCCTA
>JBOGVD010000048.1:0-3317 GCA_050696355.1 Actinomycetota bacterium | reverse complement strand
CGGAGCGAGGGCATCTCGCCGGTCTTGATCAGTCGGTAGACGGTCATCCTGGACACACGCATCAGATCCGCGACTTCGTTCGCGGTCAGCAGCCGAGCCTCGGTGAAGGGTTCTGGCATCACCATGTGGTGATCGATGGTACTCCAGTGCGTTTACGTCTGGATAGGCTCACGGCGGTCTCGCTGTTCTTCCGTCTTTGAGAGATCCGCTCCAAAAGAGCAGTTCTGAAGACGAGTTCTGACGTCCCACTCAAGACTTCCGGTCATCCCAGGGGGACTGAAAGACGAGGTGAGAACCCGACTAGTTCTGGCCGTCGTCGGAGATCTGGAAGGAGATGACGACGTCGTCCCCGTTGGGATCCCAGGGGATCGCCGCCGCCTTCAGGGTGAGCGACTCGGTCTCGCTGATATAGCCGGTGTCGGGCGTGTCGAGGTTGAACGCGTTGGGCAGGTCGTTCCACGAAAGATAGAAGCACCGGGTCCGCGGTCCCGGCCACCTCGGTCGCGTAGAACGTCTTCGCCGTGGCGGCGGAGAGCCTCACCCCGTTGTTGTCCCAGTGGTTGTTCCAGTGATCGGTCGGGTCGATGATGTGCTGGTACATCTCCTCCAGCTGCCATTGCCACCAGTTCCCGCTGTTCGCCGCGAACACGACATCCATGTCGTTCGCTCCCACCGCAGGCTGGTTGTTCCAGTTCAAGGTGCCGGCGGCGGGGATCGACTGCGACGTCCTGCGGGCGGCGACGCTGCCCGACACGCCACCGGAGGCCGTCGGGTAGAGGAACAGCGACGCGTCGTAGACGAGCCGGTCGGCGTTCGAGATCCCCGCCATGTCGAAGCGCAGGAAGGACCGCAAGCCGGAGCCGACCTTCAGGTTCACGTTCGACTCGTAGTTCGCCGCCGGTGTGGATTGCTGCACGTAGCCGTCCCGGTGCGGGGAGACCTCGTGGTTGATGACCGGATCGATCACGACCGGGTAGGTGGCGGAGGCGAAGTACTCGGGCTCGAAGACGAGCGCCAGCTCCAGCGTCCCGTCGACGGCCGTGGAGAGCTCGTAGGTCGCCAGTGCCGAGTCCACGTCGGGAGAGGAGTCGTCGGCGACCGCCCCCGGGATCGTTCCCACCTGTTCCCCGGCGTCGCTCATCACGTCGAGCCCTCCGTTTGGGTTCGGCACGAGCGAGAGGGCCTTGGTCGTGAGAGCGAATCGGAAGGTCGCATCCTCCGGCGCCTCGTCGAGGACGATCTGTTCCTGGACCCCGAGCGGGGTGGCCGTGTAGGCGAGGTCGTAGCCAGCCACCGCGTCGCGATAGGTGACGGAGGAGCCCTCGACGATCCCGGCGAAGGTGGCGACGGATCTGTCCGTGCCTCCGTCGACCGCGAGCGGCTGGCTCGGCGCAACCGAGAGCGATCCCTCGCCGGCCTCGATCACTACCGGGCTCGCCGCTGACAGCTCCGTCGGGAACACGAAGCGGACGCCGGCGGGATCCGTCCACGTCCAACCTCCTGGAGCCGCTTCGATAGCGAGGGATCGCTTCGTCCAGCTACCGTCGGCATCGAGCTGGTTCCGAGGCTCTGCTTCGATCAGGGCCAGATGCAAGGCGGATGCGTCTCCGACGCCGAAGACATCGGTCGCGGCATCACCTTCGGTGGCGAGGAGCTCGGCCCCTTCGATCGCGTCTTCCGGGGAGAGGGGATCCACCTTGCCCGGATAGGACTCGACGACATCCTCCGGCCAGAGTCCGGGGAGCTCGGAGAGGTCGACGACCGGAAGCCGTTCCTCGGGGGTCGGGGGGTCGACCGGTGCCAGCTTGGCGTACGGCTCGTCGGCTGGATCGACTCCTCTCGATCCCTGAAGGGAGGACTGGGCTCGGGCGGGCGCGGGTGTTGCTGCTCCGGTGACGATCACCACCGAAACCGCGAGCCACAACGAACGTGATCCGGAGATCTTCAAGCCGGCCAACGTCTCGCCTCGATCGCTGCTCTTTCAGGCAACGCGTGGCCCGGATGAAACAACGCCACCACGCCGGCCACCATCCACCGGCCAGGGAGTTTTCGCGTGTGAGGCGGCCTAGTGCGAAAGGCGTTCGGCGACGGCCTGGAAGCAGGGCCAGTAGGCCTCGGCCGGGACGTGGTCGTCGAGGACAACCACGATCTCGGTGCGGCCATGCGCCTTCGCCACGATCAGCGCGGGATCGTTCACGTCCGCGATCGCGAGCGTCTCGACGCCGGCCTCGATCGCCGCGCCGGCGAGCCCGTGGTCCGCCACCACGAGGTCGGGGCGCTCCACCGCGAGCATGCGCTCCATCGCGTGCGTCCGGTGCGTGTGGCGGGGGCGCTCGCCGTCCGTCACCATGCCGACCGCGCCGTGGTACCCGATCGTCCAGTCGTGGCCTGCGTCCTCGTCCCACCACGACACGCCCTCTCCGGGACGGACGAGCCGGGCGCCGCGCGCGGCCACGAGCGCGGCGATCGCGCCGTAGAGGGGATCGAGATCTCCCGGATGCCCGGTGGCGAAGAGCACCCGTTCGCCGCGGCGCGCGGCTACCGCGAGCCGCTCCCCCATCCGTTCGCAGGCATCCAGCACGGCGCCGGCGTCGATGTCGGGAGCGCCCTCCGTGGCGAGCGCGTCGATCGGCGCCCCAGACGCCTCGCCCACCAGACGGACGATGTCCTCGAAGCCGAACGGCTCCGGCATGTTCGACAAGCCGAAGAGCTTGTCCGGATCGTGCTCGACGAGCTTCCGGATGTTCCCGAAGACGTTGTGATGCGGATGGCCGGCCGGGCCGGCGACCCCTCCGGCCTCCAGCGCGCGCTCCAGCTCCTCGCGCGGGTACCGCCGCGCTTCCCAGCGCTCGTCGAGCGCCGGCAGACGGCTGGCATGGGCTCCGATAACGTCCAAGGCTCCACCATCGTACCGAGGGGGTTCGGCTGAACATCGAGAGAGCGGTGGTCGTGGTCACCGGCGCGTCGTCCGGGATCGGTGAGGCGACAGCGCTCGCGTTCGCGGAGCGGGGAGCGCGCGTGGTGCTCGCCGCCCGGCGGACGGAGCGCCTGAACGCCGTCGTCGACCGCATCGAGCAGGCGGGGGGCCGAGCCCTCGCGGCCACCTGCGACGTCACGCGGCCGGACCAGCTCGACACCCTACGCGTCGTGACCGAGGAGGCGTTCGGCCCGACCGACGTGCTCGTGAACAGCGCGGGGATGCGCGGCGGCGGCACGTTCACGAAGCTCGACTACGACCGGATCGAGGAGCACGTGCGGCTGAACGTGCTCGGCGTGCTGTTCGGCACCCGCGCGTTCCTGCCGGGGATGCTCGCGCG
>JBOGVD010000047.1:0-6851 GCA_050696355.1 Actinomycetota bacterium | reverse complement strand
CATCCGAGGCCACCATGCCCGCACCGGGCGCGGCTCCCGTCGATCCGAGCGCCTCGTAACGGATGCGATCGCTGGATCGCCGTCCCGGTCCATGTGAATCCTTTCACAAGCTCGCCGACACAGGTTCCGGAAACGGCCTCTGACCAGCGGAAACGCGTGCTTCCGCGGTTTGACGCCACGTGAAGGGGCCGATTAGAGTGTCCGCCTCCGATGAGCGGATCCCGCAAGAGCGACGCGTGGTCCGGCATGGGGATCGGCTGGGCGATCACCTCCACCCTCGTCGGGGGGATGGCCACGGTCGGAGGGTTGGGGTATCTGCTCGACCGGTTCCTCGATACGGGTTCCGGGTTCACCGCGCTCGGCATCGTCCTCGGCGCGGCGAGCGCGATCTACATCGTGTATCTGCGGTACGGCAGGGGAGGCGAGTGACGACCACGGTTGAGCCGGAGCGCGAACTGGTGCGCCGGCTGCTGCCCTTCGCCGTGCCCGCGCTCGCGATCGCCGCGGCAGCCGGAGCTGCGATCGGCGGCGCAGGAGCCGCGTGGTCCGCCGGGATCGCGATCGTCGCCGTCACCGCCAACTTCGTCGTCTACGCCGGCTCGGTCGCGTGGGCGGCCCGGACCTCGCCGATCCTCGTGATGGCGGTGGGACTCGGTGGGTACGTCGTCCGGCTGGCGGTCTTCACGGTGGCCCTGCTGCTCCTGGACCGGCTGTCCTGGTTCTCGCCGATCGCGTTCGTGGCCGCGTTCGCCCCGGCCACCGTCGCCCTCCTCGTGGTGGAGATGCGGTTGCTCGCCGGCCGGATGCAGGCGGACCTGTGGTACTTCCCGGAGCGGGCGTCGTGAACGCGGCGGTCCTCGCCCAGGAGTTCTACCCGCCGTCGACGGCGGACTTCCTGTTCGATTGCTATTTCAGCGTCGACCTGTTCGGGATCGAGTTCTGCTTCAACTTCGTCATCGCCCTCGTCACGGCATCGGTCCTGGTCTACGTGCTCCTGTTCCTCCTCGCGTTCCGCAGGCCGCGCACCGTGCCCGGGAAGTTGCAGGCGCTGATGGAGATGGGGCTCGAGTTCGTGCGGGAGCAGATCGCGATGCCGATGCTGGGGCCCGCCGCGGACCGGTTCCTGCCGCTCCTGGTCACGCTCTTCTTCTTCATCCTCTTCATGAACATGTTCGAGGTGGCCCCGTGGGTGAACTTCTCGGCGAGCAGCCGGGTCGCGTTCCCGCTGGTCCTCGCCGTGATCGCCTGGGTGACGTACAACGCCGTCGGGATCGCGAAGCACGGATTCTTCGGCTATCTGCGCTTCACGTGCATCATCCCGAGTGCGCCGGCGATCCTACGCTACTCGCTGCTGTTGGTGATCGAGTTCGTCTCGAACATCGTGATCCGCCCGATCACGCTGACGATCCGTCTCGCAGCCAACTTCGTCGCCGGCCACTTCCTGCTGGCGCTCGCCTTCCTCGGGACGGAGTTCTTCTTCCTGAACGGAGGGCTGAGCTATGTCGGGCTCGGGGTCACGGTTCCGATCTCGATCGTCCTGGTCGCGTTCGAGGTGTTCGTGGCCGTCCTGCAGGCATTCATCTTCGCCATCCTCACCGCGTCCTACATCGGTGGCGCCCTGGCGGAAGAGCACTGAGAGCGAAGGAGGCACGTATGTTGGGGTTGCTCGCACAAGCCGCCAGTGATTTCTCCGGCCTGGAGACGATCGGCAAGGGGCTGATCATCGGGCTCGCGGCGATCGGCCCGGGGATCGGTCTCGGCATCCTGATCGGGAAATCGGTCGAGGCGATGGCTCGCCAGCCCGAGTACGCGAACCAGGTCCGGACCACGATGTTCATCGGGATCGGTCTGATCGAGGCGCTCGCGCTGTTCGGCATCGCGTTCTCGTTCGTGATCTGAGGGGGCAGACGTGCTGACAACGATCGCGTCGATCCTCACCCAAGCCGAGGAGCCTCCCGAGGAAGTCTCCGAGGCGAGCCGCTTCTACCCGGAAGTCGGCGAGCTCATCGTCGGACTCATCGCGTTCCTCGTTCTGTTCTTCTTCACCTGGAGGTGGGTGCTCCCCAAGTTCAAGGCGGTGCTCGAGGAGCGCCGCGATCAGATCCAGGGCGAGATGGAACGGGCGGAGGCCACCCGGCGGGAGGCCGACGAACTCCAGGAGGAGTACCAGAAGCAGCTCGCCGGCGCTCGTGACGAGGCGAACCGGATCATCGAGGAGGGACGGTCGACCGCCGACCAGCTGCGCCGTGACCTCCAGGCCAAGGCGGAGGAGGAGGCCCAGGCGACCGTGGCACGCGCTCAGGAGGAGATCCGCACCGAGCGCGACCGGGTCTTCGATGAGCTCCGGGGGCAGATCGGATCGATCGCCGTCGAGATCGCGGAGCGGGTCGTGGGGCAATCGCTCGACGAGCGGGCGCACCAGCGCCTGATCGACGAGTTCATCGACGAGGTGGCCTCCGGGAACGCGTCCAACGGCAACGGCAACGGCTCGGGTGGTCGCTGAGTGAGGACCGACGACACCGTTCGCGCGTACGCCCAGGCGCTCCTGTCCGTCGCCGAGGCGGAGGGCGCGCTCGATCGCGTGCAGGACGAGCTCTACGCGTTCTCGAAGGCCGTCGAGCGACAAGCGGACCTGCGCGAGGCGCTGACGGACGCCGCCCTCCCCTCGGAGCGGAAGAAGGCCGTGATCGACGAGTTGCTCGGCGCACGAGCGCACCCGCTCACCGCGACGCTGGTCGGGTTTCTCGTGGACGCGGGACACGCGCGGCAGATCGGCCCGATCGCCGAGGAGCTCGCGCGCGAGGCCGCGCACCGATCGGAGCGGGCGCTCGCCGAGGTGCGCGTGGCGGTTCCGCTGAGCGACGCGAAGCGGTCGTTGCTCGCCGACGCGCTCGAGCAGGCGACCGGCCATCCGGTGGAGCTGAAGGTCGACGTCGACCCATCGGTCGTCGGCGGGGTGGTCGCCCGGGTGGGCGACGAAGTGTTCGACGGCTCGCTCGCGAGCCGCTTGATCGAGGCGAAGCGGTACCTCACAGGGAGCGTGTGATCCGGATGGCTGTTGACGCAGAGCGGTTCGACCCGAAGGACATCGCGGAGTCCCTCCGGAAGCACGTCGAGACCTGGACCCCGTCGATCGAGCGCGGCGAGCTCGGTCGCGTGATGGAGGCCGGCGACGGCATCGCCCGCGTGTCGGGCCTCCCCGGCGCGATGGCGAACGAGCTCCTCGAGTTCCCCGGCGGCGTCCCCGGGCTCGCGTTCAACCTGGACGTCGGCGAGATCGGCTGCATCGTCCTCGGGGACTCCTCGCACATCCAGGAGGGCGATCCCGTCAAGCAGACCGGGCAGATCCTGTCGGTGCCGGTGGGCGACAGCTTCCTCGGCCGCGTCGTGACCGCTCTCGGTGAGCCGATCGACGACAAGGGACCGATCCAGTCCCAGGAGCGACGGATCCTCGAGGTCCAGGCCCCGAACGTGGTGAACCGGCAGCCCGTGAAGGAGCCGCTCTACACGGGGATCACCGCGATCGACGCGATGACGGCGATCGGACGGGGGCAGCGGGAGCTGCTGATCGGCGACCGCCAGACGGGGAAGACCGCGGTCGCGGTCGACGCGATCATCGCGCAGAAGGAGCATTGGGCGAGCGGCGACCCGAAGCGGCGCGTGAAGTGCATCTACGTGGCGATCGGACAGAAGTCCTCGACCGTCGCGGAGGTCGTGGAGACGCTCCGGGAGAACGGGGCGCTCGAGTACACGGTCGTCGTGAACGCGCCCGCCTCCGATCCGGCGCCGTTCCAGTACATCGCGCCCTATTCGGGCGCGGCGTTCGGCGCGCACTGGATGTACAACGGCGAGCACGCCCTGATCGTGTACGACGATCTGTCGAAGCAGGCCACCGCGTACCGGACGCTGTCGTTGCTGCTCCGCCGCCCGCCGGGTCGCGAGGCGTTCCCCGGCGACGTTTTCTACCTGCACTCCCGCCTGCTGGAGCGCGCGGCCAAGCTGTCCGACGAGCTCGGTGGAGGCTCGCTCACCGCGCTCCCGATCATCGAGACGAAGGGGAACGACATCTCCGCCTACATCCCGACGAACGTGATCTCGATCACCGACGGGCAGATCTTCCTCGAGCCCGACCTGTTCTTCGCCGGCGTGCGGCCCGCGATCAACATCGGCATCTCGGTGTCGCGGGTCGGTGGGAGCGCACAGATCAAGGCGATGAAGAAGGTCGCGGGCCGCCTGCGCCTCGACCTCGCCCAGTTCCGGGCGCTCGAGGCATTCGCGCAGTTCGGCTCCGAGCTGGACAAGGCGTCGCAGCAGCAGCTCGCCCGCGGTTCGCGGGTGGTCGAGGTCCTGAAGCAGCCGCAGTACCAGCCGCTCCCCGTGGAGCGCGAGGTCGTCCTGATCTGGGCGGCGACGGGCGGCTACCTCGATCCGTTCCCGGTCGAGGACGCGAAGCGGTTCGTCGACGATCTCATCGCGTACCTCGACGAGCGTACGGACGTCCTCGGCACGATCCGGGAGACCGGCGATCTGTCGGACGAGACCGAAGCGACGCTGAAAGAGTCCGTCGAGGCGTTCGCGCAGACGTTCCGGTCGAGCGACGCGGCCGCCGGCAGCGAGGCGGGCCGCGGGGCAGGCACGCCCCCCGACGAGGTGAAGCCCGACGTGGGCTGGGACCGGATGTCGTCGGTCGACGACGACGACGAGGAAGAGGCATCCGGAGGCCCGTCGACGGCCGAGGAGGACGACGTCGAGGGCCAGGTGCCGTTGCCCGACGACGAAGGCGCTGGCGGCGAGGCCGGGCGGGGCCCGGACGGATAGATGGGCGCCCAGCTCCGCATCGTCCGTCGGAGGATCCGCGGCGTCCAATCGACGAAGAAGATCACGCGGGCGATGGAGCTGATCGCGTCCTCCCGGATCGTGCGCGCGCAGCAGCGCGTCGAGGCGTCCCGCCCCTACGCCGTGCAGCTCACGGAAGCGATGGAGGACCTCGCCCGCCAGACGGGGTCGGTGCAGCACCCGCTCCTCGAGGACCGCGAAGGTGCCTCGAAGGCGGGCATCCTCGTGATGACGTCCGACCGTGGCCTCGCCGGCGCGTACAACGCGAACGTGCTGAAGGTCGCAGAGGGCCTGTTCCGCGAGGTCCGGAGCCGCGGGCTCGAGCCCGTCCTCTACGCGGTCGGCAAGAAGGGCATCGGGTACTTCCGGTTCCGCGGTGTGCCGATGCGCCAGAGCTGGCAGGGCTTCAGCGAGGTGCCGCCGTACGAGGAGGCGGAACGGATCGGCCGGGTCCTGATCAAGGACTTCGCCGACGAGCAGATCGACGAGCTCCACGCGGGCTACACGGACTTCCGCTCCGCGTTCACGCTCCGCGCGACCGGGAAGCGCTTCCTGCCGGTCGCGCCCGAAGAGGTCACCGGCAAGGGTCTGGGCGTCGTCCACCCCGAGTATCTCTTCGAGCCCGAGCCGGACGAGATCCTCGGCCATCTGCTGCCGCAGTACGTGGTGACGAAGGTCTACGCAGCCCTGCTCGAGTCGGCCGCCTCCGAGAACGCGGCCCGGCGCCGCGCGATGAAAGCCGCGACCGATAACGCGGAGGACCTCATCAAGATCCTGACGCGCCAGGCCAACCGGGCGCGCCAGGACGAGATCACGACCGAGATCATGGAGATCGTGGGCGGCGCCGACGCGATGAGCGCCGCTTCGGAGGGATGACGATGCCAGAGACGAACAGGGAGCAGAGCGAGCACCCGCAGGGACGCGTGGTCCGGGTGATCGGCCCGGTGGTCGACGTAGAGTTCCCGCCCGCGAAGCTGCCCGAGATCCACACGGCACTCACCGTAGACCTGACCCTGGGGTCCGAGACGACGACGATCACGTGCGAGGTCGCGCAGCACATCGGGGACTCGATCGTCCGGACGATCGCCCTGAAGCCGACCGACGGCCTGGTCCGCGGGACAGTGGTGAACAACGCGGGATCGCCGATCCGCGTGCCGGTCGGCGAGGGCGTGCTGGGCCACGTCTACAACGTGATCGGAGAGCCGCTCGACGCCGATCCCTCGGAGATCCATCCGTCCGCATGGTGGCCGATCCACCGCGACCCGCCGGACTTCTCCACCCTCGAGCCGAAGCAGCAGATGCTCGAGACGGGGATCAAGGTGATCGACCTGCTCGAGCCCTACGTCCAGGGGGGCAAGATCGGCATGTTCGGCGGCGCCGGCGTCGGGAAGACCGTGATCATCCAGGAGATGATCCGCCGCCAGGCGGAGCAGCATGGAGGCGTCTCGGTGTTCGCCGGCGTCGGCGAGCGCACCCGCGAGGGGAACGACCTGTTCCTCGAGATGACGGAATCCGGCGTTATCGAGAAGACCGCCTTGGTGTTCGGTCAGATGGACGAACCGCCGGGGGTGCGCCTGCGCGTGGCGCTGTCGGCGCTCACGATGGCGGAGTACTTCCGCGACGTCGAGCGCAAGGACGTGCTGCTCTTCATCGACAACATCTTCCGGTTCACGCAGGCGGGCTCGGAGGTCTCGACGCTGCTCGGGCGCATGCCGTCGGCGGTGGGGTACCAGCCGACGCTCGCCGACGAGATGGGGGACCTGCAGGAGCGCATCACCTCGACGAAGGGCCGTTCGATCACGTCGCTGCAGGCGATCTACGTCCCGGCCGACGACATCACCGACCCGGCGCCGCACACGGCGTTCGCCCACCTGGACGCGACCACGGTGCTCTCGCGCGAGATCTCGGCCCTGGGCATCTACCCCGCCGTGGACCCGCTCGATTCCACGAGCCGCATCCTCGACGCACGCTACGTGGGCGAGGACCACTACCGGGTCGCGCGCCGCGTGCAGGAG
>JBOGVD010000046.1:0-16778 GCA_050696355.1 Actinomycetota bacterium | reverse complement strand
GGTCGCGACCGGCTTCCGAACGCTCGAGGCGACGACGGGTGGCGAAGCGGTCGACTTGGCGTCCGAGCACACGCCGGACCTCGTGCTGATGGACATCCAGCTCCCGGATCTCGACGGCGTCCAAGCGCTCCATCAATTGCGGGCGAACACGCGCACGGCGACGATCCCCGTCCTTGCCCTGACCGCACAAGCGATGCGGGGGGATCGCGAACGGTTCCTGGCGGAGGGCTTCGACGGCTACCTCTCGAAGCCGGTGGACGTCCGCGAGCTGATCGGGATCGTCCGGGAACACTGCGGCGAAGGCACGCCGTGAGCGACAACTCGAGGATCCTCGTCGTCGACGACGTCCCCCAGAACGTGCGCCTGCTCGAGGCCCTCCTCGTCTCGCAGGGCTACGACGTGGTCTCCGCGAACGATGGCAACGCGGCGCTCGAGCTCGTAGCGTCGGCGAACCCAGATCTCGTCTTGCTCGACGTCATGATGCCGCCCCCGGACGGCTACGAGGTCTGTCGACAGCTACGGGAGGTCGAGGAGACCGCGGTGCTGCCGGTGATCATGGTCACGGCGAGCACGACGGAGAAGACGAAGGTGATCCAGGCGGGCGCCGACGATCTGATCGCGAAGCCGTTCAACCACGACGAGCTCCTAGCCCGGGTCCGGTCCCTCCTGCGGATCAAGCGCTTCCACGACACGATCGCGACGCAGTCCGCCGAGTTGCTCGAGCTGAATCGAACGCTCGAAGACCGGGTCGAAGCCCAGGTCCTAGAGCTCGAACGGACGCGGAAGTTGCGGCGGTTCCTTTCGCCGCAACTCGCCGACGCCCTCGTCTCCTCCGGTGACGACTCGATCCTGCGCAGCCATCGTCGGGACGTCGCGATGCTCTTCGCCGACCTCCGCGGTTGGACGAGCTTCGTCGATGCGGTCGAGCCTGAAGAGCTGATGCAGGTACTTCGCGAGTTCCACGACACGGTCGGGGGTCTCGTCAGTCGGTTCGACGCGACCGTGGGTTTCCTCGAGGGCGACGGGGTCCAGCTCTTCTTCAACGACCCCCACGAGATCCCCGACGCGCCACTGCGAGCGGTTCGGCTGGGGTGCGCGCTCCGTGAGGAGATGGCGACCCTGACACCCCTGTGGAGGAAGCGCGGGTACGACCTGGATCTGGGCGCCGGTATCGCGCTCGGCCACGCCACGTGCGGCGAGGTCGGCTTCGAGGGCCGCTCCGACTACGCGGCGATCGGAGCGGTGACCAACCTCGCATCGCGGCTCGCCGACGAAGCGACGGCCGGCCAGATCCTGATCACCCAGCGTCTCCACGCGGAGGTCGAGGAGGACGTCGAAGTTGAACCCATCGGTGAGCTCACCCTCAAGGGGTTCCGGAGGCCGGTCCCGGCATTCAACGTGATCGCGGTTCGCGAGCCAGTGGCGAACGTGTCCGCCCTGCAGGGCTCCTGAGGCGCGGCTCAACCGCGACGGATCCTCCTCTCGTATGGACCGGGGCACGTACCTTCCAGCCGGTGAGCCAGCAGAGGAACCTCGCCACGGACGGCCGGGAAGACCGGTCGGCGGGACCGGCGGGCTCACGCCCGCAGCCGGATACCAACTCAGGACGAGTGGTCCCACTTTGGCTGGTCAACACCAGTCAAGGAGCCGACCGAACCAGGCGGTACCAGACGGAAGTCCTGAGCCACGCCGAACCGAGGCTGAGCTGCAAGGACGCTGGTCAGAGCCCTGCACCTGCCTTCCTCGACACGGAAGAGCTCAGGAGTCAATTCTCTAGCGTCGATCAGGAAGCCGCAGGTAGGGTGGTGATCGCCTGGGTGGTCCGGTCAGACCCCTCCGTAGCCGAGGAGTAGACGAAGCCTGTCGGATCCCACTGGGCTCGATCGGCCGGGACGCCACGCCCGCTCCTACGGGATCAGCGGCAGAAGGAGGTATGAGGCCGTATCTCCTCCAGTATGGACGGTCGTCGTGCCGCCGAAGATCTCCGCGGGTCGGTCGCGCACATCGTCGTGCAGGAAGGGCCCGGAGCCCCGGAGCTCGTTGGCGAAGGAACCGATCCGCGCCCCCTCGCCTTCGTGCTCGTAGTCGCGTCCGCGCACCGATAGGGCGATGCGGTAGCCGGGAGGAACGATCACCGACGTCGGCCAGATCTCGACGTCCAGCTCGTAGACCTCTCCCGGGGTCAGCGGCTGGATCTCATCGTGGGCGTGGAACGGCCGGTACTCCAGCGCGAGAGTGGGGTCGAGCTTTCGGTGTGAGGCTCGCAGCCAGCCCTGCGCGACCGGCGTGTGCGGATCGATCGCTCCCCGGAAGGTGACCTCTCGCCCCTGCTGCGAGAACACGCGAAGCACGAGGAACAGATCGGCGTCCACCGTCGTCGAGGAGACGAAGAGCTTGGCGGCCACCGGACCCGTCAGCTCCGTGTCGCGCTCGACGGGCGGGGTCGCGAAGGTGATCCCGTCCCCGAGTGCCTCGAACTCCGCGCTCGCCGCCTCCGCGACCCCATCCGGCGACAGTCCCATCGTGCGTGCATCGAGGTAGTGGCGGGTCCAGCGCGTCCGCGCCAGCGGCCACTCGTCTTCGGACCGCTCCACGAAGCTCCCGTCGACCTTCCGAACCTGCAGGAGCACTCTCGGCTGGCTCGACCAGTCGTTGTCGGCCCCTTTGAGGAAGTGGTCCAAAAATCGCTTCTGCATGGTGCGTCCGTAGTCCGTGTAGAAGTGCGTCCAGTGCTCCAGGCCGTGCACCTCGAGCCACTTCTGGCGCGATGCGGCGCGCATGAAGCCCTCGAAGTTGCCGCGAGGGTGAAGGCCGTGACCTCCCCAGTTCGCGGATGAGAGCAGAGGGACGTCGATCTTCTCCCAGTCCGGCGACCGCTCCCTGTGGTAGTCGTCGTCGAGAGGGTGCTCGAGGATCTCCTTCTCCGGGTCCCCGCGCGTCCGTGCCAACTCCTGGGGAGAGTGCGATTCGGGACCGGCGACCCACTCGCCCGCCGATCGGCTCTCGAAGCCACGCTTGCCCACGCCGTGCTGCACCGGGAGCACCTGCTTCACGAACCAGTTGGCCCAGAAGGAGCAGACGATCCCACCGTGATGGGTCATGTCCCGGTACCAGTCGGCCGCGCCCTCCCAGGGACAGATCGCCGCCAGGTGTGGGGGCCGGAGGGAGGCGACGTGCCACTGGTTGATCGCGTAGTAGGAGATCCCCAGCAGGCCCACCTTCCCGTTGCTCCACGGCTGTGTCCCCGCCCATTCGATGCACAGGTAGAGATCACGGGTCTCTCGCGGCGAGAAGACGTCGAGGTGTCCGGGCGACCGACCCGCTCCTCTGGAGTCGACCCGCACGCATACGTACCCGGAGGGAACCCACTTCTCAGGGTCGACGACCTCCCAGTTCTGGTGCTCGTTCGAGGAGCCGGCGACGACGTCGGGATGCTCCCGCACCATCGCGTCCCATTGGTCCTTGTAGCCCTCCTGGAAGGGGAGGCCCTTCCCATACGGACCGTACGTGAGGATCACCGGGAAGGGGCCTTCCCGATCGGGACGGAAGGCATCGGCCCGCAGGACCAGGCCATCGTCCATTCGGATCGGCATGTCCCGCTCGATCAACATCCCGTCCCGGGGCTGGCTCACCTCCTCCACGTGATCCTCACTCGCTCGTCACCTCCAGGTCGCCATCTTTCCCTAGATGGCCTGAGCTGCGGACGGTGGATGCCGTGAGGCCGGAAGGAATCTTCGTCATCGCGGGGTCCGTATGCCCAGGGACGAGCGATCCGTCGTCGAGATCGGGTGAGGAGGTGTCGGCTGGGTCAACCGTGTCACGTCCGTTGACTCGAAAGGGAGGGCTCCGATGAAACGATCCTTGTCCGTCATCGCTTTCCTCGGGCTCGTGGTGGCGACTCCGATGTCACAGGCGGCCGCGCAGCCGCTGGACGACCCCATCCCGGGCGCTATCACGCAGGGAGGCGTCCGGATCAGACTCGAGCCTGTCGCCACCGGTCTCACCGCCCCCAACTGGGGCATCTCGGCACCCGGCGACGACGGCCGCCTCTTCGTCGTCGATCAGCCGGGCATCGTGTGGTCCGTCGACCTGACCTCCGGCGCGAAGAGCTCGTTCTTGGACGTCTCCGGCCGCCTCGTCCCGCTCGGGGCGTTCGGGCCGGGCACCTTCGACGAGCGCGGGCTGCTCGGGCTGGCGTTCGATCCCGACTACGCGGACAACGGCCTGCTGTACACCTACACATCCGAGCCGGTGAGCGGGCCCGCCGACTTCTCGACGATGCCCGCGGGTGTCACCGCGAACCATCAGAGCGTCGTGGCCGAGTGGCAGGTCCCGAGTCCCACGAGCACGGCCTCGGTCGTGGACCCGAGCACCCGGCGCGAGCTCCTGCGCATCGACGAGCCGCAGTTCAACCACAACGGGGGAGCGCTCAACTTCGGACCCGACGGCTTCCTGTACATCTCGCTGGGGGATGGGGGGAACGAGGACGATCAGGGCGTCGGTCACAGTCCCCAGGGGAACGCGCAGGATCTGAGCAACGTGCTGGGCAAGATCCTTCGCATCGACCCGCAGGGCTCCGACTCGGCGAACGGCAGCTACGGGATCCCCGCGGACAATCCGTTCGTCGGGGAGGGAGCCGCCGTGCCCGAGATCTGGGCGTACGGCTTCCGCAACCCGTTCCGGTTCTCGTTCGATACGGTCACGAGCTCGCTCCTGGTCGGTGATGTGGGGCAGAACCACATCGAGGAAGTCGACGTCGTGACCAAGGGCGGCAACTTCGGCTGGAGGGTCAAGGAGGGCTCGTTCCTGTTCGACCCGAACGGCGACCAGCCGGGCTTCGTCACCGAGAGGAGCCTCGGAGAGCCGGAGGGCCTCATCGACCCCATCGCGGAATACGACCATGACGAAGGCATCGCCGTGGTCGGCGGATTCGTCTACCGGGGCGACGCGATCCCGCAGCTCGAAGGACGCTACGTCTTCGGGGACTTCGCGCGCAGCTTCGAAGAGTTCGGTCGACTGTTCTTCCTCAACCCCGCCGGGCGCATCCGGGAGTTCCGGTTCGTGGGGCAGGACTCGCTCGGCCTGAAGCTCGACGGGATCGGGCAGGACGCGAACGGGGAGCTCTACGTGCTCGGGAACACGACCGGGACCCCGTTCGGGGACACCGGTGTCGTGCTGAGGATCGCTCCCCGCCAGCGGGACAACGAGCTCGAGGCGGACCTGAACGGCTTCGCCGAGGTGGATCCGACCACGGGGGACTTCGGGGCAGGCGACCTGAACGGCGACGGCCTCGCCGACATCCGCCTCCGTCCCGACGACGGGCAGGTGTGCTTCACGCTCCGATGGGCCGACATCGACGAGCCGGTGGCGGCGCACATCCACCCCGGCGCGGTGGGCGTCAACGGACCGGTCATCGTGGACCTCCTCTCCAACGCGGACACGTTCCGTCACGAGGACGGCGAGGGCAGGGCAGCCGGCTGCACCGAGGACGTGGACCCGGTCCTGCTGGACGACATCGGCGATCACCCCGGCGCGTACTACGTGAACATCCACACGGCGCGCTTCCCGAGTGGAGCGATCCGAGGGAACCTGGAACGAGAAGAGGCCGGCATCTAGGCCAACAGCGACGGGCGGGCGCCATGATCGGGTGCCCGCCCGTCCTCGTCCGGCAGGTTTCTCGGACATGAGCAGGCCATCGGAGATCAAGGGCTCGCTGTGTCAAGTGTTTCCCTCAGAGAGTGCACGACCTTCCTAGAACCCGAAGAGGTTAGAGATTCAAGTCCTCGAACGCCCGCGAGGAGCTCCGAGTCACAAGGTCTTGCACAGCCCGCCAGGACTGGTTCACGCCTGGAGGCAAGGATCGTGAAGGTACTGGCGGCACTCCTCGTCGGTGAGCGCCCTCGGGACCTCCCGGCGGGCGATCGCGAGCAGATCCCCGATGTCGAGGGCCCAGATCCGAACACCGTCGCACGGACTGGCCGAAGCGAGCTTCGCACCATCCGAGCTGAAGGCCACCGCCGAAACGGCGCATCCGAAACCCGGCAGAACGAGCTGCTGCTCACCGGTGTGCGCGTCGAACAGCCGAACCGTGCCGTCTGTGTGTGGTACGGCGACGCGTGATCCGTCCGAGCTGAATGCGAAATCACCGCTGACGCCCCCCGAGGGCCCGTGAAGCACGGCCACGGGCGACCCGCTCACCACATCACTGATCTCCACGAGCCCTTTCGGACCCACCGTCGCGATCCGCGGCCCGGTGGGATCGAAGGCTACGCCGCCCGCGTCGTCGATCGTTCGGACGACAACATCTCGCTCCCACTCCCAGATCGTCACGCGCCCGGGCTCAGATTCGGCGAAGCCGCCGACAGCCACGAGGCTGCCGTCGGCGCTGAACCTGGCCGCATACAGCTCGAATCCGTCTTGTCGGAAGACGCGGATTACGCGGCCGGCGCGATCGACGATCTTCGATGTCCCGTCCCAGCTCGCGGTGACCAGGAATTCCCCATCCGAGCTGAAGGAGACCTCGTTGACATCGAGCCGATGCCCGATGCGGTACAGCTCCTCGCCGGTCGTCGTGTCCCAGGCCCTCACCGCCGCGTCACCCCCCCAGCCGTTGGGCGTGTTCCCTCCGCCGACGGCGATCGAGCTGCCGTCCGGGCTCACATCGAAGGATTGGAACCAGAATGAGTCGGTCGCCGGTCCGATCGTGCGGTATTCACCCGGTGTCTGCAGGTCCCAGATCGTCACCGCCCGGGCTCCCGAGGGGGGCGCGAATCGGCTTGGCACGACCAGACGCCGTCCGTCCGACATGAACTCGATCTGGTCTCCGCCGGGCGGCGGGGGAGGGAAGTTCGCCCACTCGGCGTCCCCGGTCGGTCCGAGGTCCCAGATCTTCACGGCGGAGATGCCGGAGTCGCCGGCCATGACCCGGGTTCCATCGGGGGAGAAGGCCACCCCCACGATCTCGCTGGTTCCCTCTTGGGCGGGCAGCGACCAGAGCTCGCGGCTGCGCTCCTCCCCGATCTCCCATACCCTCGCGGTGCCGTCCGAACCGCCCGTGACCAGGCGAGAGGAATCCGAGCTCCAGGCAACGCCGAGGACGAATCCCCCCTGACCGGGCAGCGTGTGGCGGAGCGCTTCCGTTCCCGCATCCCACACGCGCGTGGCGTCCTCGCTCCCCGCGGCGATATACCGGCCGTCAGGACTCCAGGAGACCCCCCGGAAACTCTGGGTCGTGCAACAATCGGGAGCGCTCAGTCGGAACGCTTCCTCACCCGAGCTCAGGTCGAACACGACACCGTCCCGTTTCTTCAGGACCGCAGAGTTATAGTCGCTCGCTACGGCGAGGAGCGTCCCGTCAGGACTGAGGGCTGTGTCAGTGGGGCTTTCCATTCGCACGGCCGAGACCACCCGGCGAGTGGTGAGGTCGAGGACCCGTACCTCCCCAGCGCTTGGAGCCCCTATCCCAGGAGGCCGCCAGGCTGCGGCGACGAGCGAATCGTCGGCGCCGAACGACGGGCCCCATGTACCGCTTTCGCCGGACACGGTCGCCAAGAGTCGCCCCGTCGAGGCGTCCCACACCTTCAGCTTGCCGTCATCGCCGGTTGAGGCGAGCCTCGAGCCGTCCGAGCTGAACGCGACGTCGTGGACGTCCCCGTCGTGCCCCTGGAACGATAGGACGCTCTCTCCAGTCTCGTCGTCCCTGATGTCGATCATGCCTGAGTTCTCGGGGCCCTCGGTCACGAACACTCCGGCTGGGCTCCAGGCGAGGCTTCCACCCACGCCGGGCACCTCCAGCTCGAGTCGCGACACCACGAGAGCACGGTGGAGCGCCTCCTCCGCTTCCGGGAAGACCGATCCATCCGACGAGCGCGTCGTCTCGACGGCCTCGATAGCGAGCAGGACGCTGAGCTCCGGGTCGACCTCCAGGTTCGCCACGGCGGCCGAGGTGAGCTCCCTCGCCCGCGCCATCCGCGCCTCGCGCTCCGCCCTGTCGCTCTGGTTCACCGCGACGACGGTGAGCGATCCGGCGATGAGCGCCGCGACCGCGAAGACAGCCACGAGACCACGAAGCCGGCGGGTCGATCGCCGCTCCATCCGCGCCTCGTGTTCGCGCCGCCGCTCCTCTTCCTCGTGCTCCCGATCGCGTTGATCGACGCTCGCCTTCAGGTACGCACGCTCGGGTCGGCCGATCGACAGGTCCGTCGCCCCTGCCCACGTCTCGAACTGCTCCAGTCGTGCACCCCGCACGAGGAAGCTTCTGTCGCCGTCGGAGCCTCGCCACTCGGCGGCCGCGCGAGCGAGGCCCCGCTCCTGACGGAGGTCTTCCCTCGCGTCGTCGATCCACGTTTGCAGCCGTTCCCAGGCGCTCAGCAACGCCTCGTGGGCGATCTCGACCGTGGGCTCCCGCGTCGAGGGCTCGCGATCGAAGGTGAGGAGCCGGTGGCGTCCGAAGGTGTCGACGACGTTGTCGATCGCCCCTCGTTCCACCTCGAGGGCGTCGAGCTCACTCCGCGCGACGCGGCGCCGCGTGTCTTGCCGACCCTCTCCCAGCGTGACCAATCGGAGGAACGTCTGCTTGGTCGCCAGCCGGGCCCTCAGATCGAACGCGTCGTAGATGTGTTCGGCTCGGGCGGACAAGGCCCCTGTGATCCCACCGAGCTCCCGGTACGCGGCGAGGGTCAATCGGTCCTCGTCCCGGTGTTCGAAGAGCTCCGTGAGGGCATATTGCAGCAGCGGGAGGGCGCCCGGTTGGTGGGCGACGTCGGCGATCATCTCCGCCACCAGCCCGGGCTCGGGCTGAACACCGATCCGTTCGACCGGCCCACGGATCGCTTGCTCGAGCTCGTCGGCGGTGAGAGGAGGAACCGCCTCGGTCCGTTCGGCGAGCAGCTCGCCGAATCGGGGGTAGACGAGCGGGCGGTCGTAGAAGTCCGCCCGGAGGGTCACGATGACGCGGAGCCGGCTCTCTGGGTCGGCCGTGGCGACACGAAGCGCTTCGAGGAACAGGGTCCGCTCCGACTCGTCGGAGGTGAGGGTGAAGGCCTCCTCGAACTGATCGACCACGAGCACGACCTCAGCGTTGCCCGGTGCAACCAGATCGACCGCCTCGAGGAGGCCTCGAGATCCGGAATCGAGGCGGTCGTGCAGGCGGGGCACGGGGCGGACCGCGATCCGTAGGAGGGCGGCCTCGAGCTCGTCGATGGGGTGAGCGCCGGGGAACATCTCGGCGATGAAGGGATCCTCCGGGTTCCCCAGGGCGCCCTGCCTGATCGCCGGCACGAGTCCTGCGCGAACCACGGAAGACTTCCCGCCTCCGCTGGGGCCGACGACTGCGAGGAACCTGGAGTCGGGTTCCGCGAGCCTGGAGACGAGGCGCCGGGTGAGGTCTCCCCGCCCGAAGAAGTCGGCGGAGTCGGTCTCTGCGAACGCCCGGAGGCCCTTGTAGGGGTTCCGCTGCTCCGCTCGTCGAGGAGAGTCGATGGCCGTGGGTTCGAGGGCCGTCCGGGCCGCCACCGCGAACGCATCAGCCTCTGGTTCACCCGTTCCGAGCTCGACGCTCTCCGCGAGCTCTTCCAGGAGGGCCTCGTTCGGCAGCAGACGCTTGGCGAGCCGGGCGAGCTCTCGGACGTCCTCCGAGGGGTCTGGCGCCGTTCCGCCCCTGATCAGGAAGTCCCCGAGATAAGCGTTGCCTTCCGGGTCGAAGAGGATGTTGGACGATCCCACGTTCCCGTGCGCGACCCCTTGGCGATGGGCGAACGCGAGCCCCAACGAGACTTGCTCGACGACGCGAAGCACCTGGTGCCGCTCCAGCGGTTCCCCGCGCTCCTCGATCGCTCGAAGGCTGCCGCCGCGAAGGTACCGAGACACGATGTAGGCACGACCCGGTTCCCTCCAGTAGTCGTAGATCGGAGCGATGTGCGGATGCTCCAGGGCAGCGATGGCCTGGGCATCCGGGTCGAAGCGACGGACAAATGCCGGGTCGGCGGCGATGCCCTCGTGGAACACCTTGACGGCCACGTCGCGTTCAACGTGGGGTTGGATCGCGCGGAAGACGACCCCGGTGGGGCCGTCGTCGACCTTCTCGAGGAGCCGGTAGCCGCGGAGGGGCTCGCCTCGCAGATCGAGTCCGGGATCCTGCTGCAGGATCCGATCGTGAAGCCTCAGAAGTTCCGGCGAGGGATCGAGACCCAGCTCGTCCGCGAGGATCTCTCTGGCCCGCTGGTAGGAGCGCAAAGCCTCGGCCTGACGCCCGTCTCGGTAATACGCCAGCATCAGAAGGCCCCAGAGGCTTTCGCGCCACGGATGCCGTGCCAGCAGGCCCTCCAGTTCCCCGATCGCTCGGCCCTCGGTCCCGCCCGCGAGCAAGCCTTCGATCCTGACCTCTTGCGCCTCCAGGCGAAGCTCATCAAGCCGAGCTGCTTCGGCGAGGAGTGAGGGCTGGTCGGCGAGGTCGGCCAGAGCCGGCCCGCGCCACAGAGCCAAGGCATCGTCGAGCGTGCCGACCGCGATCGTGGGATCCACCGGGAGGGTCTTCCTCGCGTCCCTCATGAGGTCGTCGAACCGTGTGACGTCCAGCTCGGAGTGATCGAGCCTCAGGCGGTAACCAGGTGCCTGGCTCTGGATCCTCTCGCGGCCGAGGGCCTTTCGGAGGTGGGAGACATAGGTCTGGATGATGTTCCGGGCCTGCTCGGGCGGCTCTTCGCCCCAGATCTCGTCGACCAGGGTGTCGGCAGGCACGGTCTGGTTCGCGCGGACGAGGAGATGCGCCAGGACCGCACGCTGCTTCGGCCCGCCGAGTGGGATGGGGCCGCCCCCCGTGTCCACTTCGAGTGGGCCGAGGACTCGGAACTGCATCCTGCCTCCGTACACGGAACGAGCCGGCTTCGAGGGGAGGAGCGCCCGGATCTCTTGCGCGACGTCATCGTCGTCCGAAGCGATGGCCAGGACGCGGACCGGATCAGACAACCCCTTGAGGTGCAACTCGCCGCGATCGTTGTATCGAACGCCTTCGATCGCGCGAGCGAGGTGCGCCAGGCTCTGGCTGGCGAGGATCTCACCGGGCCCTGCTTCGCTGCAGAGCCTCGCGGCGAGATTCAGCGCCCCGCCGCGGAACCCGCTCTCGACCGGCACCGCCTCGCCGGCGTCCAGCCCGATGCCGACGGGCAGCGGGATATCCGGCGCCGCCCTCGTTGCCTGCAGGAGGCCAGCCTGCAGGTCGACGGCCGCCCTGACCGCCTGACGGGGTGAGCGGAACACTGCGAGCGCCTCGTCGCCCCGGAGCTCGACCACGGATCCGCTCCGATCCTGAACGTGCTGCCGAACGATGTCGGCGAACGTCGCCGCCAGCCGGGCGGCGGCTTCATCGCCGCGCTCCTGGGTGAACACGGTGTATCCGCGGATGTCCGCGACGAGGAAGATCCTGATCTCCTCGGCCACCTCGTCCGGAGCTGTGCTCTGTTCAGCGTCGCGGTCAGGTTTCTTCTCCAGCCCATGAGGAGCCTGACCGATCTGCCGCATGCGGCCGAGTATCGACCTTCCGGTCCCCGGCTGCTCGGGCCTCGCGTCCTCCTGGCGTTTGATCACGGCCCGAGCATCGGGCGAGGCGCTTGAGAACGGCTGTAACCGTGACGCCTCAAGGGATCCTCAAGCCTCCCTCAACGAGTCTGCGGGAGGCCGATGCCACCCTCCAACCATGCGCACGAGGCGATGGATCGGATGGCTGGTGGTCACGACGATGCTGATGTTGACGATGGCCATGCACCGGACGGAGAGGGAGATCACGTTCACCGGTGGTACCCCGACCCAACGCGCGATGGCCCGCTGGGCAGTCGGCCGGTTCGAAGCGGAAGGCCTCAGGCTCCCGTCCCTCGAGATCCGCTTCCACATGTCGCCGAACGGTTGCGGTGGGCGCATGGGCTCCTACCAGGCCGGGGCCGCGGACTACTGCGGCGAGCACGACAACCAGAGAGGACGTCGGATGTTGCTCCACGAGATGGCGCACGGATGGGTCGAGGCATCGGTGTCGGCCGACCTGAAGGTCCGCTTCCTGCGGCTTCGGCAACTGGAGGCGTGGAACGATCACGGGATGGACTGGGAGGAGCGAGGGACCGAGCACGCGGCAGAGATCATCAGCTGGGCGATCTGTGATCAGGGAACGGGAACGCACAACGCCTCGATCCCGCGCAACGATCCGGGCCAACTCGCCTCGGCCTACTTGCTTCTGACCGACCGACAGCTTCCCAAGCTGACCGCCGACACGAACTGCGCCGTCAGCTGAGCCCACGCGCGGGACACCGTCGTCCTCAGCCAGGTGCGCGGATGGATCTACGGCCCATGAGGAAGTTCTGCCGCAAGATCCCGACCGCCGCTCGACGGGTCCGAACGAGGTCCGACCAGGTACCAGGTCTCCATCTGGCCCTTGCCCTTCACCATGATCGTTCCCCGTCGCCTGCAGACGAACTCCTCCTTCAGGCGCTCGTACGTCTCGCGCGTGATCTGGATCTCTCCGGGCGTGCCGTGTTCCTCCATCCGGCTCGCCGTGTTGACGGCATCGCCCCAGAGGTCGTACAGGAATCGCTTCGTGCCGATCACGCCGGCGATCGCCGGCCCGGAGTTGATGCCGATCCTCAGCTCGAGATCGAACCCGTCGCCGACGCCCGAGGTGGCGACCGCCTCTCGCATGTCGAGCGCCAGGCGTGCGGCCCTGCGCGCGTGATCGGGGCTCGGATCCGGGACGCCCGCGGCTGCCATGTAGCAATCGCCGATCGTCTTGATCTTCTCGAGCCCGTGCTGTTCCACGAGCGTGTCGAAGTGGGAGAAGAGGTGATCGAGGATGCCGACGACCTCAGCCGGCGCGAGCCGCTGGGAGAGCGGGGTGAAGTCCACGACGTCGGCGAAGAGGACGGAGGCCGAGTCGAAGTGGTCAGCGATCGTCTGACTGGCGGCCTTCAGCCTGTCGGCGATCGAGCGCGGCAGGATGTTCGTGAGGAGCAGTTCGGACTTCTCCTGCTCGACCCGGAGTGCCGCCAGCGCCGTATCGCGCTGGTGGGCGAAGCGAGCGAGGAGCGTGAAGGCGACGGCGCCGGCACCGATGACGTTCAGGGCCAGCATCGTGCTGGTGAACCCGATCGGGAGGTCCGCGTCCCGAAAGAAGACCTCGCCCGCGATGCCCGTGAGCAGGAAGACCAGGACGAAGGCGACGAACCAGCGGATCGCGCGTCGCGCCTCGAGGAAGACGAGGGCTCCGAGCGGAGCCAGGATGCCCCACAGCCCGACCCCTCCGGACGGAAGGAACCCGCCCACGAGCATCAGACCGCCGAGGGTCGGCGCGATGAGGATGTTGAGGAGCTGCGCGACGAGGAGGAACCGGAAGCTCTTGGTTCGCGCGAACACCACCAGGGACGCGACCGAGACGGCGAAGTAGACGAGCGGAGCGATGCCCACCGCCGAGCCGAGGGCGAGGTAGAGGATGCCCCACATGACGGACACGGGCGCGATGATGACGGCGAGCAGGACGAGGAGCGCCTTCTTCTGGCGGAGATCCTCGCCGTCCTCGGGATCCGCGCCCATCCGCGCGAGCCATGCGGCCGCGTTCTGGATCCACGAAGCGCCGGCTCGGGTTCGCGACCGAGACGGGGCCATATCCTCCTCGGTCACGAGCGGGGGAGCTCGAGTCGGGGCGTGATGATCGCCCCGGACGACGGCCGGTGGCGCGTCGCCTCCGGTCGTCTTCGCGTGCGGGTCTCCAGCACCTCCACGGGCGCATCTTCACCCCTGTCCGATGAGACGACAACCGACCACGAGGAGCCGGGAACACGGGTTCGACGGATCAGCGAAACGTCCAGCTCCCCGGCCGAAGCGGGCCGATGTGCCGACTCCTCGCAGGGATCTCCACTTGCCATCTCGTCGGATCCGTTGTAGACAGTGGGACCCAAGCATGCGCTTGATCCCCTCAACCTTCCGGTTCCATCGTCCTGCCGCCGCGTTGTTCGCGATCTGCGCCCTGACGGCAGTGATCGTGCCCCTCTCAGCGCGATCGGCTTCTGCGAGCGCTCGGTTCCACATCGAATGCGATCACCACCACTTCAAGAAGGACGATCCGATCGCGCATCGCGGTCACCCCGGCATGAGCCACATGCACGAGTTCTTCGGCAACACGTCGACGAACGCGAACTCCACATGGCTCTCGCTCCGAAGGGCGGGCACCAACTGCGACAACAAGGCCGACAAGGCGGCGTACTGGATGCCGGCGCTGCGGAAGAACGGGTTACTCAAGAAGGCCGTCGCAGGCCACTTCTATTTCCGGGGAGTGCACCACAACCTGGGAGCGGTCAGGGCGTTCCCGCCGGGGCTCAAGATCATCGCGGGCAACAAGCATGCGATGCGCCCACAGAGCACTCGGGTGGTGGCATGGTCCTGTCGAGGCAGCAGCGGTACCGGCCAGGCCACGATCCGCGACTGCGGAGCGGGCGGGCAAGTGAAGGCGTTGATCAAGTTCCCCTCCTGCTGGGACGGGAGGCGGAAGGACAGCCCGAACCACAAGTCCCACATGGCCTACGCGACGAGACTCGGGGGCGGCCGGCGCGGATGCACGAGGACGCATCCGGTGCCGGTGCCGGAGCTCACGATGGCGATCTCCTTCCCGATCCGCAACGGGAGCGGCGTCACGCTCGCAAGCGGGCCGCCACGGACCTTGCACGGCGACTTCTTCAACGCGTGGAACCAGGTCGTCCTGGGGAACCTGATCCAGAACTGCATCCGGGCGAATCGGGAGTGCTAGCCACCCTCTAACCGGCCCGGACGTGGGTCGTCGTGGTCACCTCGGGGTCGAATGACACGTGACGGGAGTCGACGTACTCGACCGTGAGGGTGTGACGCCCGGGATCGAGCGTGACCTGCGTCTCTGTCGAAGAGGGCAGCATCTGTCGGAGCATGCCATCCACGTACAGATGCAGATGACCTCCCGTCGTGTCCGACGGCGACACGGCGAGCTGTCCACCCTCGAGCTCGACCGACACACCGACCGGCTGCTGCGCGGTGACTTCCTCGCCGGCCCGGGGCTCCACGATCCGAACCCGGGCCTGCGAGGACGACCGGGGCGGGCCGGTATCGAGGACGAGCCCGAGGACGAAGAGGCCGATCCCGACGGCGGTGGCGACTCCGCCCAGCGCTCGGGGTCCCATGACCCGGGCCCGGACCCGGGCACCCAGGATCGCGAGGGAGCCCCCGAGGAGGAGGAGGAGCACGTTGAGCGGTCCTCCGCCGTTCAGCACATGGGCGAGGAGCGGTGCCGGGATCAATGTCGTCACTTCCTCCTCATCCGTGCCTCTTGATCAGTGCGACCGCCAACGCAGTCACGCCGAGCACGACCGCGACGACGCTGAGGACCATCGGGAGCGTGTCGTCGGACCGGTCGGCCTGCAACGAGCTGATCTCCGACCGGAGGTCGCCGAGAACGGCGAGCTGCCCCTCCTCCGCTCCCGCGCCGATGTCGAGCACGCGTACCCGCGCTGCCGGCTCCTCGGAGTCGGCAGGACCGATCCAGCGGACCACCTCTCCCGAGTCGTAGGTCTGCAAGGCCGGGAACGCGAGGGTCGCGGGTGCCTCGGGCATCCGAGCCGAGAACCCGAACTCCAAGAACTCGCCGGGCCCGATCTCGCCGCCCTCCCACGTGACGGTTCCCACCACCTCGGTGACCTCCTCGCCGAAGACGTCCGCGGGCTGTGCCAGCTCGCGCATCTCGATCGAACGGGACCAGCCGGGGACGTCCACGAAGCTCACGAAGAACAGGTCGGGGAGCTCCACCTGCACCTTCGTCGTGGATGCGTCGGGACGTTCGTTCGGCACGCGGACCACGAACCGGGCGAACGCGCCGGGTGTGCTCTCGTTCGGCTGCACGGTCACGTGGGCGATGGCAGGCGCAGCGAGAGCGGTGATGACCGTTGCGATCGCGAACACGATCGTCTTGCGCATGACGTTCCTCCTATCCGTTCACGATGATCCGCACGGTCGTACGTTCCTCCTGGAAATCCCCCGTACGGAGCACGATCTCCAGCTCCCACTCCCCGGCGACGGAGAGCTGATGGCCCTGCACGACGTGATGCCCGTGGTCGAGGAACACGGCCTCGGCAACCAACGGGCCGATCTGCTCCGAGGGCATCCGGAAGAGCACCCACGCATCCTCGACGTGCGCGGGTGCCCCGGTCTCGTCCGTGACCCGGAGGTGGACCTCGTTCTCTCCGACCCGGTTCGGATCGACGACGAGGTTCAGGTTGTCGTGACCGATCCCGATCTCGGTGGTGAACGGGCCGTCCAGACCGGCCGCCACCCTGCCGGGAGCGATGTTCACGAGGGAGGCAGTGACTCCGATCACGACGACCGCGAGCACGAGCTCCACGGTGATCAGCCGGCGGATGGTCGACATCGCGCCCGGACCCCGGCCCGGGGCTTCCACCGCTCGCGCGAGGCGCGGCTTGGCCCAGAATCGGTTCACCGCTCCGAGCCCGACCATCGGGAGGAACGCGGCAACCTTCGTCAGGAGCACGAGCCCGTAGGTCGTGCCGACGAGTGCGCGCCAGGCCCCGACCTCGATCCATGACCGGAAGATGCCACTCACGACGAGCACTCCGACGGCCACCGTCGCCATGTCGGAGAATCGCGACACGGTCGGTGCCATGATCTGTACCCGGTCGTGCGCTGCCATCGCCTTGGTCGCGGGGAACACCGCGAGCACGAGCTCCACGGTGATCAGCCGGCGGATGGTCGACATCGCGCCCGGA
>JBOGVD010000045.1:0-7125 GCA_050696355.1 Actinomycetota bacterium | reverse complement strand
CCCTCCACCACCGGCAGCACGCGTCGGCGCTCCTCGTCCGGATCCACCCGATCGGAGCCCGGCCGGGTCGACTCGCCCCCGACGTCGACGAGGTCGGCGCCTTCCGCCAGCAGGCGCATGCCGTGCTCGACGGCGGCACCGGTCTCGTGGAACAGCCCGGCGTCGCTGAACGAGTCCGGGGTGACGTTCACGATGCCCATCATCAGCGTCCGCTCACCGAGCGGCACCTCGCGATCTCGGCAGCGCCAGACGAGCCCCATCGGTACAGATGGTAGTGGCGCGCCCCGAGATCGCAGCCCGGGGGGGGCTCAGCGCATACCGATGTGGTCCATGGCCTCCTGGCGCGTCCGGGCGTCGGAGCGGAAGAGTCCCCGCACGGTGGAGGTTACGGTCACTGCGCCGGGCTTCTTGATGCCCCGCATCGTCATGCAGAGGTGCTCGGCCTCGATCACGACGAACACGCCTCGAGGCGAGAGCGCCCGGTCGATCGCCTCGGCGATCTCGGTCGTCAGGCGCTCCTGGACCTGCGGCTTCTTGGCGAGGAGGTCGACGACGCGCGCGACCTTCGACAGTCCGGTGATCTGCTGGGCCTTGTTGGGGATGTATGCCACGTGGGCGCGGCCCGCGAACGGGATCAGGTGGTGCTCGCAGACCGACTGCAGCGGGATGTCGCGGACCATGATCATCTCGTCGTGGTCGGCTCCCTCGACGACCGTGACGAGCTGCGAGGCGTCCTTGCCGATCCCCGCGAAGATCTCCTCGTACATGCGGGCGACGCGGGACGGCGTGTCCCGTAGGCCACCCCGGTCGGGATCCTCGCCGATCCCTTCGAGGATCATGCGCACACCGTGCTGCACCTTGTCGGCGTCGAAGCCCTCCGGAGGTCCGAGCAGGTCCATCGCGCGATGCTACCCGGGAACCAACGCATCGAGGGTCGTCGCGAGTCCGTCGAGGGAGCGGAGCTCGCCCGCGCGCGGGAGCTCGCTCGACCCGCCGAGCCGATTGACCCACACGCACGGCAGTCCGAGCTTCGCGCAGGGCTCGACGTCGTGGTGGAGCGACGCCGCGACGTGGACGTGACGCCCCCGGTCGGCCGTCGTCGTGCGGAAGAACGTGTCCCAATGCGCGAACACCGGCTTGTAGGCGCGCGCCTCCGCAGCGGTGACCCGGACGTCGACCTCCACCCCGATCGCCTGGAGGGAGGACGCGAGCAGATCGGGATCGGTGTTCGACAGGATCCCGATGCGCCACCCGGCATCCCGCAGGTCCGCGAGCGATCCGGCGACCTCCGGGAACGGGGGCCACGACGGCAGCGACGCCGCCAGCGCGTCCTCCCGCCCCGGCGGGACCTCGAGCTCCTCGACCTCGGCGATCGCCGCGAGCGTCTCCCGCAGCACCTGCCGGTACGCGACGTCGCGCCCGGCCTGCGCCCGGCGCTCGGCCTCGTGGTACCGACTGAACAAGCGCTCGGCGTCCTCGTCCGGCCACACGAGCGCGAGCGCCGCGTGAACGCCGCGGTCCCAGTCGATCAGCGTGCCGTAGCAGTCGAACGTGGCCCAGCGATCCGTCATCGCCGAGACGGTCTCATCGGCGGAGCGGCCCCGGTGCCTCGGCGGGCGGGGACATCTCGGTGCGCGAGACCGCGAGGCCTGCGCTCCGGATCTCGGGCGCGCGGGGTGCGCGCTTCTCGACGGACCGGAAGAACGCCTCGACCTCCTCGCGGTCCAGGGTCTCCTTCTCCAGCAGGATCGCCGCCAGCTGGTCGAGACGGTCGCGGTGCTGCGTCAAGATCTCGAGCGCGACGTCGTGCGCCTCGTCGATCAGGCGGCTGATCTCCCGGTCGATCTCGTAGGCCACGGCCTCGGAGTAGTCGGGCGTGGAGGCCCAGTCGCGACCGAGGAACACCTCGCCCTGCTTCTGACCGAGCGTCCGGGGTCCGATCGCGTCGCTCATGCCGTGCTCGGTCACCATCTGCCGGGCGATCTTCGTGGCGCGCTCGATGTCGTTGCCCGCCCCGGTGGAGACGTCTCCCGCGACGATCTCCTCCGCGACGCGGCCCCCCATCAGCATCGACAGCTCGTCGCGGAGCTCCTCGCGGGTCATCATGAACCGATCCTGCTCCGGCAGCGTGAGCGTGTAGCCGAGCGCTCGCCCGCGAGGGATCACCGTGATCTTGTGGACCTCGTCCGTGTGCGGCAGCACGTGCGCCACCAGAGCGTGACCGCCCTCGTGGTACGCGATCAGCCGGCGCTCCTGCTCGCTCATCACGCGGCTCTTGCGCTCCGGTCCGGCCATCACGCGATCCACCGCCTCTTCGACCTCCACCATCGTGATGCTCTTCTTCGACCGCCGGGCGGCGAGGAGGGCGGCCTCGTTGATCGCGTTCGCGAGATCGGCCCCGGTGAACCCCGGGGTTCGCCGAGCGAGGATGTCGAGGTTCACCCCCGGGTCGAGCGGCTTGCCCTTCGCGTGGATGCGGAGGATCGCCTTCCGTCCCTCGAGATCCGGTCGGTCGACCACGATCTGTCGGTCGAAGCGCCCCGGGCGCAGGAGCGCCGGATCCAGGATGTCGGGTCGGTTGGTGGCGGCCATCAGGATCACCGTCGACCGCTGGTCGAAGCCGTCCATCTCGACGAGGAGCTGGTTCAGGGTCTGCTCCCGCTCGTCGTGACCGCCGCCGAGGCCGGCGCCGCGGTGACGACCCACGGCGTCGATCTCGTCGACGAACACGATGGCCGGCGCGCTCGCCTTCGCCTGCTCGAAGAGATCGCGCACGCGTGCGGCGCCCACGCCCACGAACATCTCGACGAAGTCCGAGCCGCTGATCGAGAAGAACGGCACCCCCGCCTCCCCGGCGACCGCTCGCGCGAGCAGCGTCTTGCCGGTGCCGGGCGGACCGAACAGGAGGACGCCTCGAGGGATCTTCGCGCCCATCGCCTGGAACTTCGCCGGATGCTGGAGGTACTCCTTGACCTCCTCCAGCTCCTCGATCGCCTCGTCCACGCCGGCGACGTCCTTGAACGTCGTCTTCGGCTGGTCCTTGCCGACCTGCTTGTGGCGGCTGCGTCCGAACTGCATCACGCGCCCGCTGCCTCCCTGTGCCCGGTTCATCATCCAGAGGAAGAATCCGACGAGCAGCAGGATCGGCAGGATGTAGTACAGGAGTCCGACGAGCGCGTTGGGCTTCTGCGAGGTCGCCTCGGTCGGCACGCCCGCTTCCCGGAGCTCGGTCGTGATGTCGTCGGCGAACTCCGCCGGATACGTCACCACGTACGCCGTGCCGTCGACGAGCTCTCCCCGAACCTCCTGGTCCCCCTCGAGGATCTCGGCATCGCTGATGTCACCGGCGTCGAGATGGGCCCAGAACCGCGTGAGGGTGATCTCGTCTCCGGTCTCGGGGCGGTTGAGGACGGACAGCAGGCCGAGGAACAACATGACGCCGGCGAGGATCCAGAGCGTCGGAGTACGGGCGAACCGTCGGAGCGGGGGTTCGGGCTGGGACAAGGGCTGCCTCTTTCGGGGACGGAACGGGCCCCGGCGGGGAACGCCCGAGCCCGGCGGTCAGGGTAACACCCACTCCGGAACCGTCGGAAGGCACTACCGGATGCCGGTATCGACGGGGACGACGATCTCGGTGAACGCGTCGGCCTCCACGACGACCGTCTGCGGCTTCGCGGACGGCGGTGAGGCCTCGGACACGATCGCCACGACGTACGTGCCGGGCGCCAGCGAGAGCTCGAAGCGGCCACCGGCGTCGGTCCATGCCGTGAACTCGCGCCCCGATCCCTCGTCGGTCGCGACCACGGTTCCCTCCCACGGGAGATCCGGGCACGGGGACCCTTCGATCTCGACCGGGCACTGTGGGCCGGAGAGTGCTTTGCCGCGGATGCCCGACGTTCCGTCGCCGGCGCCCTCACCGCCGCAGGCGGCAAGGGCGGCGGCGGCGAGGGTCGCGAGGAACGGCTTCGCGATCGCTTGGACGGGCGCGTCGCGCCCGGCGGTTCCTCTACCCGCCGTAGGCCTCGGGCTTGAGCGTGGCGATGTACGGCAGGTTGCGGTACCGCTCGGCGAAATCGAGCCCGTAGCCGACGACGAAGTCCGGCGGGATGTCGAACCCCACGTACCGGATGTCGAGCGGCACCTTCTGGATCCCCGTCTTCCGCAGCAGGGCCGCCACTTCGAGCGACGCGGGCTTGCGGCCGGCCAGGTTCTTGAGCAGGTACTTGAGCGTGAGGCCCGAGTCGACGATGTCCTCGACCAGCAGGACGTCCATCCCCTCGAGGTCGTGGTCCAGGTCCTTCAGGATGCGGACCACGCCGGAGGTCTTGGTGGCGGCGCCGTAGGACGAGACGGCCATGAAGTCGAACTCCAACGGGAGACGCACGTAGCGGGCGAGGTCCGCCATCACCACGAACGCCCCCTTCAGGACGCCGACGAGCAGGAGGGACTTGCCCTCGTAGTCCGCGGAGATGGCGTCGCCCATCTCGGAGAGCTTGCCCTGGATCTCCTCGGAGGTGATCAGGACGTGTTCGATGTCGGGCTCGTAGGCCTGCACGTAGTCGGTCAGTGTAGAGACCGCCGTCATCGCTCCCCCTTCGGGCGTCGAGGAACCCATCACGTCTCGGGGGAAGTCGGGGCCAAGGACGGCGGGGAAACCCGAGAGACCCGAACGTACTCCTTCTCGCGGACCGCCTTCAAGCCCTGAGGGAGATCGCGCCTCCGCCCGGGCCTCCCTTCCGCGAGATCGAGCACCGCCTCGATCGCGGCCTTCGACCACGGGGCCGCAGCGTCGGTCGAGAGGAGGTTGTAGGCGGCGAGCCGGATCACACGCCCGGCGACCGGACCCGGGAGGGCACGGAGCTTGGCGGCGTCGATCCGCACGTCCCGTCCGCGATCGCCGTCGACGGCGTCCTCGTACGCCTTCACCGCCACCGCGAAGAGCTCGTCGCGGTCGCCTCGCAGCAGGTCGGCCGTCCTCGCGATCGACCGGGTGACACGGCGGCCGGTCTCGCGCTCGAGGACGGGCAGGACCTCGTGGCGGATGGCCGCTCGGAGATAGCGACGATCCTCGTTCATCGGGTCACGCCGAGGTCGCAGGTGGAGGGCGCGGCAGAACGCCTCCACGTCCATCCGCTCCACCTCGAAGAGAGGTTGGATCAGCGCGTGCTCCGCACGGCCGGGATCGATCCCGACGATCCCCTCGAGGCCGGAGCCGCGGACGAGGTTGAGCAGCACGGTCTCGGCCTGATCGTCGAGGGTGTGGCCCTCTGCCGTCACGCTGGCCCCGATCCCGCGTCGAACGTGGTTGGCCGCGTTCATGCGCGCCACGGTCGCCCACGCCTCGACCGACCCTCCCTTCGTGGGTTCGCCTTCCGCCGCTCGGAGATGGAAGGGGAGCCTGAGGCGCTCCGCGAGGGTCCGAACGTACGCGGCATCCTTCGCCGAATCGGGCCGCAGGTCGTGATCGAAGTGGAAGACGGCGAGCCGGATCCGGAACAGGCGCCGCAGGTGCCAGAGCGAATAGAGCAGACAGACGGAATCGGGGCCGCCACTGCACGCGACGAGGACGAGGTCTCCGGCCGAGAGCATCTCGTGCTCGCGGGCGGTCTTCGTGACCCGTTCCAGCACCCGGGCGACGGCCGGAGGCCGGCGGGGCATCTCAGCTCCCGGCGACGCGAGCGACCCACCGAGCGGGCTCGGCGATCTCCTCGACGGAGGGCAACCCCTCGGGGGCGAGCCAGACGCGGTTGAGTCCTTCCATGCCCGAGCGCGATACGACGTCGCGGACGAACCGCTCCCCCGCGTCGTACTGCTCGATCTTCTTGTCGAACCCGATCGCCCGTTGGAACGAGCGCTCGACGCCGCCGGCTCGTCGGCGCCGCTCGGCGAGAGCCTTCCGCATCCGGGACAGGTCTGCGACGTGGTCCTTCGCGACCTCGTTCATGACGAAGGAGGCGTGGCCCTCGAGGAGCGACATCACGCCCTGCACGTGGCGGACGATCTCACGCTGCTCCTCGTTCAGCAGGAGGAAGAGGCCGCCCACCCCACGGACGTTGGCGCCGGCGCGCGCCTCGTCGATCGCACGCCGCAGCTGCTGCCCGAAGTCCTTGGACTCGAGGGAGACGGTGCCGAGGTATCGGTCCACCTGGCTGCGGATGTGCCCGCGGAGCCACGGCGCGGCCCCGAACTGCACGCGGTGCGTCACCTCGTGGACCGCGATCCACAGCCGGAAGTCGCGGGGCGGCAGGTGGAACCGCTGCTCGACCTCCGCGACGTTCGGCCCGACGAAGTAGAGCAGACCCTCGTCGTCGGGCGGGAGGAACGCGTCGTACTGGCCCAGCACCCGCCTCGAGACGTAACCCAGGAGCGCGCCGGCCTGCGCGCCGAGCGCCTTCCGCCGCAGCGTGCCGCCGCCGGACTGTTTGGCGAGGATCCTGCCGGCGAGCGGCTCCAGCATCCGTTGGAGCCCGCTCAGATTCGCGCGGATCCACTCGCTCCGAGCCATCACCCAGGCTCGCGAGCGGAACCCGGCGGCATCGAGACGCGTGAACTCGGCGATCCGCTCCTCGGCGAACGGCACCACCTCGGCGAAGTCCTCCCGCATGCGTGCGCGCTCCGGGGCGGGGACGCGAACGCCGGGGCCGGCGACGCGGCGGCCGATCGCGAGCGCGGCGTCCCAGTCCGCCAGCCGGGCGGCCTGCGACCCCATGGACCAGTCGACGCGGGTGGCGTCCATCCCGACAGGCTACGCGCTGGCCCGACAGGCTACGCGCTGCGCGAGGCTAGCCCTCGCCGGCAGCCTTCTTGCGGGCGGCGATCATCGCGGCGCGCCGGGCCTGTCCCTCCGCGACTCGCTTGTCTGTTCCCTTGCCGAGGAGCTCCTTCAGGGTCTGGTCGAAGACCTCTTGGTCGAGCGACACCTCGTGGCGCTCGGCGGGAGCCGGCGTCGGGGCGGAGACCTCGGCGGCGGGCGTCTCACGGGCCTCGGTGGCTCCGTCGGCCGCCGCGGCCGCGGGCTCCTCGCTCGCGGGCGCCGCCTCCGGAGCGGGGGTCGAGGGGGCCTCCGCTTCGGGACCCGCCTGCGCCGGGGCCTGCGCCGGGGCCTGCGCCGGGGCCTGCGCCGGG
>JBOGVD010000044.1:0-48719 GCA_050696355.1 Actinomycetota bacterium | reverse complement strand
CGCCTGCGCCATCAGGGTCTTGCCGGTGCCCGGAGGGCCCCAGAGCAAGAGGCCGCCCGGCACGTAGCCACCGCGCTTCTCGATCGCCTCGGGGTCCTCGAGGAAGATGATGTTCTCCTTGACCCGTTCGAGGACGGCGTCTTGGCCCTTGACGTCGGAGAACCGCGTGTCGATGTCGTCGGGCATGTAGACCTCGGTGCCGCCCTTCGACATGAACCAGAAGATCCCGCCGATCTGGAGGATCCCGAACGACATGATGAAGAGGAAGTAGATGATCTGTCCGAAGGTCTCCTTGATGATCCCGGGCAGGCGGAACCACGCTTCGAGCGCGTTGACCTGGTCGCCCGGCTCGCTGATGAAGGCGGCGATGATGGCGCCGAGGATCCACGCGACGACGAGGAGCCGGGCGAGGCGGCCGAGCCGGAACCGAACGAAGGGATTGATCTTGCCCACGGCGGCTTCTTCCCGTTCCAGCGTCTTCCGCCAGAAACCGAAGTACCCCTTCGACTGCTCCTGCAGGTAGTAGTGGAGCTGTCGGATCACCTCGATGAGCGCGAGCGCCAGCAGCCACCAGCGAGCGCTAACCTGATCGCGGAACGCCTCGCGGAAGGTGAGCTCCTTCGAAGAGACGTCGGCCATCACGAGGACGAAGAACGCACCGAGGAGGAACACGAGCAGCCGCACCCGGTCCCATGCGTGCATCGGCGTCCGATACTCGCGCTCCGACTCCTTCGGCCGGCTCGTGAACTGGAAGCTGGACTTCCGCTTGGTCGCAGGGGTGTTCGGCATGGGCACCTCTCGTCGTCGGCGGGGCTGTTTCCCCGCTCATTATGAAGCCTCGACCCGTGAAACGTAGCCCCGACGATCAGGTCGCCAGGGGGCGGTCCTCGAACGGGATCGAGAGGGCGATCGTCGTGTTCGTCGTGACGGCCGCCTTCTCGCGGAGGCGCCGGATCAGGTCTTCGAGCTCGCCCGTGGTCCTCGTCCGCACCTTGAGGACGTAGTTCGCCTCGCCGGCGACCGAGTAGCAGTCCTGGACCTCCGGGAACTCGCGGACGCGGGCAGGGAGGTCGTCGGGCTGGTGGGGATCCAGCGGGATGGCGGCGATGAGGGCGGTCACGTACAGGCCGACGGCCTCCGGGTCCACGACCGCGCGGTAGCCGCGGATCACGCCCTGCTGCTCCAGCTTGCGGACACGGTCGTGCACCGCGGAGGCGGACAGCCCGACCGCGGCACCGACGTCCGCGTACGTCGCCCGAGCGTCGCCCTGCAGCGCCGTGAGGATCGCGAGGTCCCGGTCGTCCAGCACGGCGGCATGGTCCCACACCGGGGGAGGCCGGAATCCCCGTGACGGCCGATTGTCCGGCCCCCGAGCCTGCGCTACGGTCGGCAACTCCTCCCTCCCGGATCCCCCGGAGGAGGTGCTCCCGCGTGGCGCGGCGCCCCCCGAGGCAGTCGGGCGACGACCACGGTCCTCGATCCGAGCCGACCCCGAGGCCCGGCGGCGGGGTTCGAGAGCTGACCTGGCTCGATCCGGCGCTCGATGCCGAGTACCGGACGGCCGTGGATGCGGTGGCCGGCCGGATCGAGCGATCGCTCGGACCGGAGGTCTTCGCGGTCCGGGCCCAGCCTGGTGCGGACGGGTGGCGGCCGGCGCCGTGGCGACCGGCGCTCGTGGCATGGCGGAGGTCCCTCGCCGCCGTGATCCGAGAGCCGGGCGACGGCACGACGTTCGCCGTGGCCGACGTCCGGGACTGCTACGCGTCGATCGCCGCGGAGATGATCGGCGACCTCCTCGGGCCGGAGGCCGCGCACGCCGTCGCCGTCCTCCGTCGCGTGCGGGATCATGGCGTGCGCGGCCTCCCCGTGGGGCCCGAGCCGTCCGCGATCCTCGCGAACGCCGCCCTGTCGCGGCTGGATCACGCGATCCGGGACAGCGGCGTTCATCACCTGCGGTGGGTGGACGACATGGTGCTCTGGGGTTCGCCGGCCCAGATCCGGCGCGCCCTGGCGGCGCTCGCCGCGGCCGCCGCCGCCGTCGGCCTCGAGCTCCACGACGGGAAGACCGCGATCCTCGGGGACCGACGGGAGCTGCGTGCCACGGCGCTCGGCCGGCCGGTCTCCTCTATCATCGCGGCGCCGTGAGGACCCTCTACCGCGCATCCCGCGTCGTGACGCTGTCGCACCCGACGACGGGGGACTGGATCCTCGTCGACGACCGACACGTGCAACGCGTGGGCACCGGGGACCCGCCGGAGGCCGAGCTCACGATCGACCTCCCCGGAACCACGATCGTCCCGGGGTTCATCGACAGTCACGTCCATCTGACGGGGACGGGCCGAGCGCTCGCGAACGAGGACGTTCGGGAGGCGGCGTCGAAGGAGGAGCTGCTGGCCCTGATCCTCGCCCGGGCGGGGGAGGGGACGGCCCCGGTGCACGTCGAGGGATTCGACGAGACGCGGTGGGAGCGCAGCGAGCTCCCCACGGCAGCCGACCTCGACGAGATCACCGACGCCCCCGTCGTCGCGACGAGGGCCGACGGTCACATCTCGGTCGTGAGCACCTCGACGCTCTCCGCGATCGACCTGGCCGACGCGGAGGGCATCGAGCTCGACACCGAGCGACGTCCCACCGGCCGGCTCACGAAGGAGGCCAACCACCGGGCCGTGGCCTGGATCGAGGCCTCGTACGACCGGCGACGGATCGAGGGGTTCCAGCTGCAGGCGGCCGGCCTCGCGGCATCGCGCGGGGTCACGGCCGTCCACGAGATGTCCCTCGACGTGGCGGACCTCGAGGTGCTGATCGGTCATCGCCGGCGCTTGCCCCTGGACGTCTCTCCGATCCCGGCCTCGATGTCGCTCCCCGAAGCGATGGATCGTGGCTTCGCCGCGATCGGCGGCGACCTCCCGGTGGACGGCTCGCTCGGCGCCCGGACGGCGGCGCTGTCGCATCCCTACGACGACGGGCCCGAGGAAGGCGAGCTGTACCACGACGACGACGCGATGGCCGAATTCTTCCACGCGGCGCACAACGCCGGCCTCCAGGTGGGCGTCCACGCGATCGGTGACCGCGCGATCGAGCAGGTCGTGGCGACGTGGGAGCGCGTGTACGTCGCGCTGGACTCGAGGGAGCGCAGACACTTCCGGGCCCGGCGTCATCGCATCGAGCACTTCGTGCTGCCGTCGGCCGACCAGATCGAACGGACGGCGATGCTCGGGCTGGCCGTCTCGGTGCAGCCGGCGTTCGACCGGCTCTGGGGACAAGGTGGCGGGCTGTACGAGGCTCGGCTCGGGCCCGCGCGCGCGATGGCCGCGCATCCGATCCGGACGATGCTCGACCGGGGGATCGAGGTGGGCGTCGGCTCCGATTCACCGGTCACACCGCTCGACCCGATGCTCGCGATCGCCGCGCTCGAAGGCCTCCACGAGCCGTCGGAGCGATTGACGCGGTTGGAGGCGCTCAAGCTCCATCGGGTGGGGAGCGCTCGCCTCGGTCGCCAGGACGCCAAGAAGGGGGCGCTCGAGCCGGGGCGCCACGCCGACTTCGCGGCGTACGAGGAGGATCCGCTCGAGGTCGCATCCCCGGAAGGGCTCCGACCGGTCCTCACGGTCTCCCTCGGGCGCGAGGTCTTCCGCGCCTGACCGATGCCCCGCGTGTTCTTGTCACTGTTTCTGCCCGGGCCGGGTTGTCCTCCCGCCGTGCCCTCGCTAACGTCCTCGATGCGCCGCCGCTCCGGCGGTGGCGCAAGCGGAGCCCGAGAGGCTGAGTAGAGAACGCGACGCCCCGGCGTCGCGGCCCCAAAGGTCTCTCGGGCTCTCGCGTTTCCGGGCTCGAGCCTCTGGGAACATCCTCAATCTCCGCGGCGCCCTCCGAGGCAGCCGCGGAAGCGAACGCTAGAATCCGCGGCCGGATCGAGGGCCGATCTCCGGAGGAACCCAGGTGGCCGAGCGCACCGAAGAACGCGAAGACGACGACACCGACGCCGACGAGGAACTCGACGAGGTCGAGCCGACCGAGGAGGACCTCGAGGACACGGCGACGCCGGCCGAGCCGCCTGCGGCCGAGGTCGAGTCGATCCACGAGGTCCTCGAGAAGGAAGAGGCCCGGGACGGCGAGGACGATGGCGATGGCGACGAGCCGGTGTCGCCGGTCGTGGTCGCGAAGGGGGACGATCGCCTCGAGCCGATCGAGTCGCGCGTGGTCCCCATCCAATCGACCGAGTTCGTATGCAAGAACTGCTACCTCGTGAAGCACCGCAGCCAGCTCGCGGACAAACGGCGGATGTTCTGCCGCGATTGCGTCTGACCGGGCTCCCGCTCCCAGCCGGGCTGATCCTGTCCTTGATCGGGGGCGTGCTGTCCTCGCTCGCGTTCCCGCCGGTCGGAGCCTGGCCGCTGGCCCTCGTGGCTCCCGTGTTCCTCTTCATCGCGCTGCGCGATGCCGGTCCTGGGCGCGGCTTCGCGTTCGGGCTGACGTACGGGCTCATCGCGTTCGGCCTCACGTTGTCGTGGCTGATGCTCTTCGGCACGCTCGCCTGGGGAGCCCTGACGCTGCTCGCGTCGCTTTCCGTCGCGCTGTTCGGCCTGCTGTTCCCGCTCGTTCGTCGTCCAGAGCGACCCCTCGTCACCGCCCTCGGGGCGACCGCCCTGTGGACCGCGATCGATTGGGCCCGAGGGCTCTGGCCCCTGGGCGGCTTCACCTGGGGATCGCTGGGAGCCTCCCAGGTCCCGAACACGATCACGGTGCGAGCCGCCGTCGTGGCGAGCGTGTTCGGGGTCACGTTCGTCGTGGCCCTGGCCGCGGCCCTGCTCGCCGAAGCCGCGCGCGGGGACCGACCTCCGCGGGGGAGCCTCCGTTGGGCGGCGCTGTCGATCATCGTCCTCCTCGCACCGGCGGTGATCCCGTTCGCGGGCGCCACCGGCCGACCGATCGACGTCGCGGCGATCCAGGTCGACTTCCGCGAAGGGGTCCGTGAGGGTTCGAGAGAGGAGGGCGACGTCGCCGTCACGAGGCTCAACCTCGATCTGCACCGGACGTTGACGAACGATCCTCCGGATCTCGTCGTCTGGGGGGAGAGCGCCCTCGACCCCGGGTCCCTGGCGATCCTCGACGAGGTGGAGGACACGATCGTGGACGTGGGCGTGCCGGTCCTCGCCGGTGCGACCTCGGGCGACATCCGATCGGCGGCGCCCGACGCGCGCCTGTTCAACCAGGCCGTCGTCTTCGACGCCGGGGGAGCGGTGGTCGACGTCTATCGGAAGACCCACCTCGTCCCGTACGGCGAGTACATCCCCTGGAAGGCGCTGGTGGGCTGGATCCCGGCCCTCGAGCAGATCGCGTACGAGCTCACACCGGGGGAGCGGCTCCACACCCTGTCGGCCCCCTCCCTCCCCACGTTCGGGACCCCGATCTGTTTCGAGAACAGCTTCCCGGCCCTCGATCGAGAGCTCGTCCGGCAGGGCGCCCAGTTCCTCGTCGTGCTCACGAACAACGCGTCCTACGACGAGACCGCGGCCTCCGCCCAGCACCTCCAGATGTCGCGTCTGCGCGCGATCGAGACCGGGCGGTGGGTCGTCCACGGCGCGGTGTCCGGCATCAGCGCGTTCATCGACCCGAGCGGGCGCACGTACGACGAAACGAGGTTGTTCGAGCCGGCGGTGATCCGGCGCACGATCCGCGCGTCGAGCGCTCGAACACCCGCGGTTCTGCTGGGGGATTGGCTTCCCCTCGCCTCGCTGACGATCGTGGCCGTCCTGGCGGGCCTCCCGCGGCGTCGGCGAGCCCGGCGCCCGGCGCCCGAGCCCCTCGGCCCCGACCCGCGGACCCTGGTGATCCTGCCTACCTACGACGAGGCCGACACCGTCCGCGACGTGCTCGCCGGCGTCTTCCGTCACGCGGGCGTCGACGCCCTGGTCGTCGACGACTCCTCTCCCGACGGGACGGGCGACATCGTCCGGGAGCGGATGGCGGGGGAGCCTCGCCTCCGCCTCATCGAGCGGTCGGCCCGGTCCGGGCTCGGAAGCGCCTACGAGGAGGGGTTCCGCCGGGCGCTCGACGAGGGCTACGACCTGATCGTGGAGATGGACTCCGACCTCTCCCACGACCCCGCTCAGCTCGGGTCGCTCCTCGAGGCGGCTCGGGAGCGGGCCGACCTCGCGGTCGGCAGCCGCTACGTGCCCGGAGGCTCCGTCACGAACTGGGGCCGGGCGCGGCTCGCCTTGTCGGTCATCGGCAACACGTACGCGCGCGTGATGCTGGGCATCCCCCTCCACGACGCGACGAGCGGCTTCCGCGTATACCGGCGCGAGGTCCTCGAGGACCTGGTCGCCGAGCCGTTCCACGCGGACGGCTACGGCTTCCAGGTCGAGCTCGTGATGCGTGCCTGGCTCCGTGGCTGGACCGTCGCCGAGATTCCGATCACCTTCCGCGAACGGGAACATGGGCACTCGAAGCTGTCCCGCCGGATCGTGTTCGAGGCGCTGTGGCTCGTGACACGTTGGGGCATCGCTCTGAGAGCCCTCGGTCGGCCGTATCCGCCGAGCGCCGAACGTCTGGCCTCGTCTGCCTGAACGATCGAAGCCCTTCCGGGTGTGTTCCCCGATAACGTCCATTATGTCACTTCGTCCAGACATCGGGCTTCAGGCGGCCCCTTCCGCTCCTCGCCGACGCACACCAACACCGGCTCCCTCGCCGACGAGATGGATCGCTCACCCGCATCGAGCTCGTGTCGCTTGCTTCGGGTGGAAGCGGATGCGAAGCTCCGAGCGGAGCACGCGCCCTCCGGATGGTCTGCGACGTTCCCGGCCGATGCCCCGCTCCCCCGGCTTCCGTAGGGTGTGGGCCGACCGGCCGACAGGCTGGTCCACGCCCATGTTGGCCGGCTGGTGACCGGCTTCAGCATCGACCGGGAGGACGGATGAGGAGTCGGACGCACGGAGCCCGCCGACGGGGATCCCTGCTGGCATCGCTCCTCGGCCTCGGCCTCGGCCTTGCGCTCGGGCAGACCGGCACCCTCGCCGCGAGGGCAGCTGCCCCGGTCGACGTTCCCGGTGCGCCCTCCGCCGACGGCGTGCAGCCGCTGATCGCGGACACGGGGTCCTCCAACGACGGGTGCGCCGAGCTCGGCTTGGACCACGCCCTCCCGATCGCCGACAGCGGACAGATCTCCGGCGGCCGTCGCACGATGATGTACTGCCGGAACGACCCGCCCACCGAGCCCGACGTCACGGTCGACACGGCGAACGAGCCGGCGGGTGTGGTCCTCGCCGGCAACACGATCACCTACATCCTGACCGTCGCCAACGGGGGGAACGAGACCGCGACGGGTGTCCAGGTCACCGATCAGCTCCAGACGGGCGTCACGTTCGTTGATGCGACCGTCGGCTGCGCCGAGTCGGGAGGCCTCGTCACTTGCGCGCTCGGAGACATCGGCCCCGATGCGGGCCTCGAGGTCGAGCTGACCGTGACCGTCGACGACGGGTTCTGCGGCTCGATCGTGAACTCGGCGCACGTCTCAGCCACGAACGAGACCGGCGCCGCGACCGAGAACAACGATGCCGGCGACGCGACCAGCGCCGTCGCGTGCGACGAGCCCGCCGAGCCCGACCTCCGCGTGACGAAGAGCTCCGATGCGGATGGCATCCTTCGGGAAGGGGACGACGTCCTCTACACGATCACCGTCACCAACGTGGGTGACGAACCGGCGGTCGGTGTCGACCTGCTCGACGTGCTTCCGCCGGGCGCTCTGCACGTCGCGGTCCCGCCGTTCCCCAGCTTCCACGCCGACGGGTGCAGCGTCACGAGCTCCGCCCTTCCGGGCGGCGTGCCGCACACAGCGGTCCGGTGCGGCTCGGCCTCGCTCGCGTCGGGGGCATCGGCGTCGGTCACCGTCAGGGTCGTCGTGACCGGCGACGTGTGCGGCTCGATCACCAACGTGGTGGATGTCGCAGCCGCGAACGAGCCGGCCGCCAACGTCGGGAGCGACAACCACGCCGAGGTAGACGACGAGATCGCGTGCGTACCGCGCATCCGGGTGTCGAAGGGAGGACCGACGCGCGCCCACGTCGGAGATACGGTCACCTACCGCTTCGTCGCCGCGAACGCCGGTGGCGTGGACCTGTCCGCGATCCGGCTCTCCGACCCCACGTGCGACGGGCCATCGATCCTCGAGAACGACGCGGACGGCGACGATGTCCTGTCGGTCGGGGAAGGATGGAGCTACCGATGCGACCATACGATCGTGGCCGTCGACGGGGACCCCGTGCACAGCGTGGCCACCGTGATCGGCGATCACGACGGCGGCTCCGTCTCGGACACGGACGCCCACGGTGTGGACGTGCTCCACCCGAACATCGCTCTCGACGAGACGGCGAGCCCGACGTCCGGCACGGCGGGCACCACGATCGTGTACCGCTACACGGTGACCAACACCGGTGACACCACGCTGTTCGACATCTCCGTGGACGACGACGCGGTGGGCCACGTCGGCGTTATCCCATCGCTCGCCGCCGGGGCGACCGCGGAGCTCACCCACCGGGTCACGCTCGGCTCCTCCCCCATCACCAACCTCGCCACGGCGGAGGGCACCGACCTCCTCGGCGCCTCAGTCAGCGACGAGGACGTCGCGACCGTCGGCGTGGTGGCCGGGAGCGGGGAGGACGGCCGCGGCGGCACGGGCGGGACGGCCGGCGGTAGCCCCTTCACAGGCGCGAGCGCCGGCCTCATGACGGGATGGATCGTGGCCCTCGCGGCCTTCGGATCGAGCCTGCTGGCCGTGTCCCGGCGACGTCCACGCTCGGGGCGATGAGGATCTCGTAACCGAGCGCTGGGCACCATCGATCACGGCAGACGTGCCCCCACGCCCCGCCCGATCGAACCATGGGGTCCGAACGGACTACTCCGTTCGCGGTAGTGGTCGAGCCGTTCGCCCAATGGTGTCCCCCAAGTGGCGGGGCTACCGTTCCAGCGACGGACCACAGAGTTCACCGTAGGACGTGGTCCCGGTTCATAGGTCGATCGAGCAGCACCACACCAGTTGGGGGGTTGACGATGGGTTCCAGGAAGAACTCCCGACGCCGTCGCACCAGCAAGCGCGGCCTCGCGTCGTTCGTTTCATTCGTGCTCCTGTTCGCGTTCGCGCTCGGGCAGAGCAGCTCACTGATCGCACTGGCAGATGACGCCGGCACGGATCCCGTCGCGGCCGAGGAGGTCGTGTCGGACGGCGACACGGGTGACGTGGTCCTGCCCGAAGAGGCGGCTCCAGCGGAGGAAGCTCCCGCCGAGGAGACTCCAGCAGACGACGCTCCCATCGAGGAGGTCCCCTCCGGGGGAGAAGGCGACGGAGGCGCGGAAGCCGCGTCCGATGACGATGCTTCGACCTCATCCGGGAAGACCCGGAAGAACAGCCCCAGCAACGCACGGGCGGGCGACGACCCCGTGATCCAATCCCACGGAGGGCTTCACGGCGGAGATGTCAACCTCGACTTCGTGGCTGCCGGGCCGTTCACCTACGACCATGCGACGGGCCTCGGTACGCCGCCGCAGTTCGGCTACGACAACCGCACCGTGAGCAAGACGAACGGCATCGTCGAGTCCCTGGAGGGCGGCGACTTCGCGTGTGACGACCTCGTGACCTTCTTCGTCGAGGTGGAGATCGAAGAGGACGCCGGCAGCGGCTCGGTCGCCCTGGACCTTTCCTTCGGCGCCGAGACGACCGGCCAGCCCGGTCTCGGATTCGACGACATCGTGAGCTGGGGCATCAACACCCCGGACGGCGGCAACGTCGGCCTCGACGGCGACGAAACCGTCACCCTCTCCAACGAGCACCTCGACACCTCGGGCTACGACGAGGTGCAGGGCACGCTCACGGTCAGCAACCTCGAGGGCGGAGAGACCGCCATCGTTCGCGTGACCGCCCACCTCGCCTGCGAGGTGGGAGCGAGTCCGACGGGCAACATCCTCAATGCGATCAACGCTGCCCGTGTCGTGGGCGGCGAGACGATCAACGTGGGGCAGGAAACCGTCCCGATGAAGCAGGTCGGGGGGCTCCAGGCGGAGCCGATCATCTCCGTCACGAAGGACTGCCCCGCCACGTCACTGGCCGGCGACGAGATCATCTACGAGATCACCGTCTCCAACGACGGCAACGAAGCATTGGTGGATCTGTCGGTGATCGACTCGCTGCTCGGAGACATCACCGACGAGTTCGGCACGACCACGTTGGACCCCGGAGAGGTGATCACGGTCCAGGTCGGCCGGACCCCGCAGCCTGGTGACGGCGATCCGCTCACGAACTCCGTGACCGCATCGGCGACGGGCGACATCTCGGACACCGATGTGTCGGACGATGCCGACTGCACCACGGACGTCTTGAACCCCGACATCGACGTCGACAAGACCTGCACCGAGTTCGCGCAGGTCGGCGACACGATCACCTACACGATCACCGTCACCAACACCGGCGACGAGGACCTCGAGGCCATCACGGTCCAGGACTCGCTGCTCGGCGACCTGTCGGGCTCCTACGCCGACACGTTGGCGGCCGGCGACTCGGAGTCGCACGACTTCGACTACCTGGTGACCGAGAACAGCCCCGACCCGGTCCCGAACGAAGTGACGGCCACCGGCGCGGGCGTGTCCTCCGAGGAGGTCGTGGACTCCTCCGCGAACTGCTCGACGGACGTCTTGAACCCCGACATCGACGTCGACAAGGAGGGGCCGGCACTGGTGCACGTCGACGACACAATCACCTACACCTTCGAGGTCACGAACCCCGGGGAGCTCGAGCTGTTCGACGTCGAGCTCACCGACCCGGTCTGCGACGACGGGACGATCTCGCTGGTGGATGACGGCGACGGCTCGGGCGGCCTCGCGGTCGGCGAGGTGTGGCACTACACCTGCCTCCACCTCGTCACCGACGAGGACCCGGACCCGATCCCGAACACCGGCACCGTTCGCGGTGACACGGACGAGGGCGAGGGTGGGAACGAGGTCACCGACGACGACGACCACCTGGTGGACATCATCCACCCGGCCGTCGACATCGTGAAGACGGTGGACGAGGACATCGTCCCCGTCGGCGCGACGGTGACCTACACCTACGTCGTCACGAACACGGGCGACACGACGCTGTACGAGGTCAGCGTCGACGACGACATCCTGGGACACATCGGGGACATCGCGGTCCTCGAGCCGGGTGCGTCGGTCACGCTGACCGCGGACTTCGTGGTCGGTGACACGATCGTCGTCAACGTCGCCACGGTCGATGGCGAGGACATCCTCGGTGGCTCGGTGAGCGCCGACGACGACGCGATCGTCACCCCGATCGCCGGAGAGAACCCGCCGGAGAACCCGCCGGGCACGCCGCCGGGCACGCCGTTCACCGGATCGGACGCGGGGCGACTGGGGCTCATCTCGATCGCCCTCCTGGGGATCGGCGTGACCGTGGTCGCGACGACCCGCCGGCGCCGGCCGGAGCGTGAGGCCGCGTAGCCATCGGACGGCAACGGAGGAACGGGGCGGGATCCCATCGGGATCCCGCCCCGTTCCCTGTCCGGTGCGCTCAGGCTCCTACCCGACGACGACCAGGGTGATCCACCAGGTGACCGTCGTTCGCGTCGCACCTGACCCCGACACGACGTAACGCGCGGTCCGAGGGGATGTCGTCCCGATGGGGCCAGACCGCCTACCGGGTCACGTCCCAGCGCAGCTTCAGGGCGCGGGCCGCGCGAGCCTCGTCGAGGCGTCGCACCGGGGTGGTCAGGGGAGCCTCGCGGAGCAGTTCGGGATGCTCCCGGGCCTCCGTGGCTGCCTGGCGCAAGGCCTCCGCGAACGCCTCGAGCGTTGCCTTGGACTCGGTCTCGGTAGGTTCGACCATCATCGCCTCCTCCACCACCAGCGGGAAGTAGACGGTCGAGGGGTGGTAGCCGAGGTCGATCATGCGCTTGGCGACGTCCATCGCCCGGATGCCGGTCGCCTCGCGAAGAGGCTTCGCGGTCGCCACGAACTCGTGCATCGGCCGCATGGAGGGATAGGCGCGAGGGAACTCCTCTCGAACGAGGTTCGCGAGGTAGTTGGCGTTCAGGGCCGCGAGCTCGCTCACGGCTCTGAGGCCGTCGGCGCCGTGGAGGAACACGTACGCGTACGCGCGGACGAGGATCCCGACGTTGCCGTGGAACCCGTGCATGCGACCGATCGAGCGATCCCCTCCGGGTGCGAGCGAGAAGGCACCGTCCTCGCCCCGGTGCACCACGGGTGCGGGCAGGTACGGAACGAGCTCCTGGGTCACCCCGACGGGCCCCGCGCCCGGCCCGCCTCCCCCATGGGGCGTGGCGAAGGTCTTGTGCGTGTTGATGTGCACGATGTCGAAGCCCATGTCGCCGGGCCGAGCGCGGCCGAGGATCGCGTTCAGATTGGCGCCGTCGTAGTAGAGGAGGCCGCCCACGCCGTGGACGATCGCCGCCATCTCTTCGATCTCTTCCTCGAAGAGACCGAGCGTGTTCGGGTTCGTGAGCATCAGGCCCGCGACGGAGTCGTCGACGAGCTTCGCCAGCGCCCCGACATCGACCAGACCGCGAGCATCGGACCGGACGGGCAATGCCTCGAACCCAGCGAGCCGGACGCTGGCCGGGTTCGTCCCGTGCGCGGAGTCCGGGATGATCACCCGACGGCGGTCCTCGCCGCGATCCCCGTGGTATGCCCGCATCAAGAGCAGCCCCGTCATCTCCCCGCAGGCACCCGCCGGTGGCTGCAGCGTGGCCCGGGCCATGCCCGTGATCTCGCACAGGGCCTCCTCCAGGCGCCACAGCAACTCCAGCACGCCCTGGGTGGTGGAGTCCGGCTGCAGGGGGTGCAGGCGCTGGAACCCGGGGAGCGCCGCCACCGTCTCGGCCACCTTGGGGTTGTACTTCATGGTGCAGGAACCCAACGGGTACATCCCGGTGTCCAGCCCGTAGTTCATCTGAGACAAGCCCGTGTAGTGACGGACGAGGTCCACCTCCCCGACCTCCGGCAGGCCCGGTGGTGCCGTCCGAGCGTGTTCCGCGGCGACGGGCGCATCCGGGACGTCCAAGGAGGGAAGGCTCCACGCCCGGCGCCCGGCGACGGACCGGTCGAAGATCGTGCCGTCGCCACCCGGGCCCTGGCGGCGGATCGGCGCTCCCACGGCCGTCATGCGACGACGTCCCTCATCGCGGCGGCCAGACCATCGATCTGGTCCTTCGTCCGGCGCTCCGTCACGGCCACGAGCAGCACGTTTTCCCCGGCATGCGGGAAGGGCACACCGGCCAGGTACCCTCGCTCGACGAGGCCATGCACCACGCGCTCGGCCTGGATGGGCACCCGGACCGCGAACTCCTTGAAGAAGCGTGCGTCGGGGTGCAGGAGCGAGACGCCGGGTACCTCGGACAGCTGCGCCGCCGCGTACGCCGCTTTCGCTGTGCACCGCCGCCCGACCTCGGCCAGGCCCTCGGGTCCGAGCCATCCGAGGTAGATCGTGGCCGCGATCGCCATCAGCGTCTGGTTCGTGCAGATGTTGGAGTTGGCCTTCTCCCGCCGGATGTGCTGCTCGCGCGCCTGCAGGGTGAGTACGAAGCCGGGCCGGCCGTCGACGTCCACCGTCTCTCCCACGATCCGGCCCGGCATCCGGCGGACGTCGGTCATGCGAGCGGCGATGAGCCCGAGGTAGGGCCCGCCGAAGGAGAGATGGTTCCCCAGGGACTGCCCTTCGGCGACCGCGATGTCGGCGCCGACCTCGCCCGGCGGCTGCAGGATGCCCAGTGAGAGCGGGTCGAACACCTGGATGGATCTGGCGCCGCCGTCCCGGGCGGTGGTGAACAGCTCGGAGACGGGCTCCAGGATCCCGAGCACGTTCGGATGCTGGACGACCACCGCGGCCACGTCCTCGCCGACGTCCGGAGTCCCTCCCCTCCCGTCGCGGGCCGAGAAGATCTCCGGCTCGTACCCGGTCCCCCGGCCGTACGTCCGGAGGGTCTCGATCAGCCTCGGATCGACACCCTCGGACACCAGGACCCTCCCCCGGCCGCCGGTCCTCGTCATGTTGACCGCCTCGACGAGCGCCGTCGCGCCGTCGTACAAGGATGCGTTGGATACCTCCAGACCGGTGAGCTCGCACACCATCGACTGGAACTCGAACAGTGCCTGCAGCACGCCCTGGGAGAGCTCGGGCTGGTACGGCGTATACGACGTGGCGAACTCCGACCGCGCTGCGAGCGCCCAGACCACCGCGGGGATGTAGTGGTCGTAGGCCCCCCCGCCCGCGAAGCACACGAGCTCGTCCGCGTGGTGGTTACGTCCGGCGAGCTCTCCGAGATCCTCGACGATCTCGAGCTCCGAGACCCCCGCGGGAAGTCCCAGGGAACCGTCGAGGCGCACCCCGGGCGGGATCTGCTCGAAGAGGTCGTCGAGCGAGGAGGCGCCGATCGCCGACAGCATCTGGCCGACCTCGGCTTCGGTGTGCGGGGCGAATCTCACGCCGGGAGTCTAGGGGACGGTCGCGCTCAGCCGGAGCGATCCTCGAGCCCGTACTTGGTGACGAGCGAGAGGTAATCGCGCTGGTAGAAGACCTTGCATCGGATCTCCGGATAGCGTTCCCGGAGCTGACGGACCTTGCGGTTCTTCCGGGTCACGAGCTTCTGATTGAGGGTGGTGATCTCGATGTAGAGGTCGAACTCGGGCAGGAAGAAGTCCGGGGTGAACCGCCGCACGACGTGCCCCTCTCGGTCCCACTCGATGTCGAAGGATGTCGGCTCGTAGTCCCAGACGATCCCGTAGAAGTCGAGGAGCTGCGCGAACTGGCGCTCGGAGGCGTGGGCGAAGCGGACGGTATCGCTCTTGGGCAGAGACTCGAGGGTCTCGGCTCGCTGGCTCACGACCCTCCTGCTGCCGTCCGTCTGCGTTTCGAGAGGGTGCCTTCCAGGTCGGTCCATACCTGGTCCAAGGCGATCGCGAACACACCCTGTCCCTTCTGCAAGAGGTCGATCACGGCCTCCGGCGAGTGGGCCTCGTAGACCCCGCGACCGTCGGACATCAGCGTCACACCGTGCGTCGGCCGCTTCATCGAACGGAGGTGCTCGACCGCCTTGCGGACGCGCTGCAACGAGATCCCGGTGTCCAAGAGCTTCTTGATGACCTTCAGGGACACGAGGTCTTGGAACGAATACAGGCGCTGCGTACCGGAACCGTTGGCATCGCGGATCGAGGGCGTCACGAGATCGGTCCTGGCCCAATAGTCCAGCTGTCGATAACTGATATCGACGATGCGGCAGACGTCCGGGACCCGATAGCCCTCTTCGCTCATCACAGCTCCGTAATTACGACCGTGTCGCCGCAGCGTAGGCCCGCCGGGACCACCTGTCAACGAGGTCGTGATCTCCGGCACCAGCCTCAAGTTCGGCACAGCTGATGTCGATGAATCCTTGTCATGCCCGTAGCACGGCAGAGATGAAGGACTCCCCCCGAAGATGAAGCCCACCCGGACCCTACTCTGCAGGATCGCCCTCGTGGCGACCCTCATGACCGGTCTCGCCACGCTCGCGCCGTCCTCGGCGCAGGCAGCGACGGTGAGGCCCCGCGTCCGCATGTATCAGGTGACCAACACCAGCCGCGCCAACCACGCCGTTCGCAAGGTGGACATCCACACCAGGATGTCGAGGCTCGCGCGCAAGCACAGCATCGCGATGGCGAACCGTGGCCGCATCTTCCACACCGCGAACCCGTCGTCCTTCTACCTCAGGGGCACCCGGTGGTCTACGTGGGGCGAGAACGTCGGCGTCACCGCGACCACGATCGGCAGCCTCCAGCAAGCCTTCATGCGATCGCTCCATCACCGACGGAACATCCTCGACAAGCGCTTCCGCCGTGTCGCCGTCGGCACCTACCGCGGCGACGAAGGCTACCTCTGGGTGACGGTCTTCTTCTACGGTTGACCCGCCCCGACCGAACGCTCCTTCGCGGGACGGCGCACCTCGACGGGTTTCAGGCGTCCGGGGTGCCTTCCGGCTTGAAGTCCTCGGGGGTGACGTTGTCGAGGAACTCGCGGAATTTCTCGACCTCCTCCTCATCCTCGCTGGGGATGAGGATCGCGGCCTCCTCGAGCACGTCCTCGCTGGCGAAGATCGGAACGGACAGGCGCACGGCGAGGGCGATCGCATCCGAGGGACGAGAGCTCACCTCGTAGTGGTCCCCGTTCCGTTGGAGCTCGATCGTGGCGTAGAATGTGGAGTCCCGCAGCTCGGTCACGATGATCTTCTGGACCGCCACCGACAGATCCTCGAGGATGTTCTTCATCAGATCGTGGGTCATCGGTCGCGGGGTCTGCACACCCTGGAGCGACAGCGCGATCGCCGCGGCCTCCGAGGCCCCGATCCAGATCGGCAGGTACCGTTCGCCGTCCCGCTCGCGCAGCAACACGATCGGCTGGTTGGTCGGAAGCTCCACACGAACGCCTTCCAGCTGCATCTCGATCATGTGTTGGCACTGTACGAGGGGCTCACGACGGAGCGCAACCTCCCGTCTCAGCCAGCGACGGCCAGGTGCGGGAGCAGGACATCGGGATCCGCTTTCAAGGCATCGGTGTCGGTGATCTCCAGGATGTCGGCGATGTTCCGGTAGCGCTGTTCGAAATCGAGCCCATAGCCCACCACGAAGCGATCCGGGCAGTCGAACCCGACGTACCGGGGGTTGAGCGGCGCGATGCGGCGGATCGACCGGTCCAGCAGGGTGCAGATCTCGAGCGTCGCGGGGCGGCGGGATCGGAGGATCGAGAGCAGATACGCGAGCGTGAGACCGGTGTCCACGATGTCCTCCACCAGGAGGACGTCTCGTCCGCTCAGATCGATCTCCACGTCGAGGAGGATCCGCACGCGCCCCATCGAGCCTTCGCCGCCCCCATAGGGGCTGATCGCCATCAGATGGGTCTCCAGCGGCAGCTGGATCTGACGCATGAGATCCGCGAGGAACACCGTGCCGCCTTTGAGCACCGAGATCAGGACGGGCTCACGCCCCACGTAGTCCCCGGTGATCGTGCGGCCGAGCTCGTCCACGCGGCGGTGGATGTCCTCGCGAGCGAACAGCACGCGAGCGAGCTCCGTCATCGGATCGGGAGCCTAACAGCCGCCCGCAGGACGCCAGCGTGCAGGGACCGGCGGCTATCCGAGGAGACCGGCCACGACGTCCCAGATGGCGCCGCCCAGGGCCCCGGCGGCGCGTGACCACCACCAGCCGCGAGGTTCCTCCGGCGGCGCGAGGTCCGCGACGACCAACGGGACCGTGCCCAGGACGACCCCGCCGAGCCGGAGGCGCAGCGTCCCGACCCGCGATCCCTCGGGCGGCGGGAAGGCCGTCCCCCGCCTCGTCACGAGGATCCTGTCGATCGCCGCGACCTCGCGAAGCCGGACGAGCGCTGCAAGCTCCGCGCCGGCGATCACCGGCACCGTTCCGCCGCGCACCCGCACGCTCCCGAGCCGCTCTCCGTGCTCCACGAGCGTGCGGGTCTCATACGCCGCGAACCCGTGGTCCAGCAGGGCGGCCGCATCCGAGAAGACCTCGTCACCGCCACCGAGCACCACGCTCGCGAGCTCCCGATCGCCGCGCCGAGCCGTCGCGATCAAACAGAACCCGGCGCCCACCGTGAACCCGGTCTTGACGCCGGACGCCCCCGGGTAGAGCCAGAGCATCACGTTCCGGTTCTGGATCCTCCGAGGTGCGACCGCGTCGGATCTGATCACGGTGGACCTGCGCGCCACCAGCCGGCGGAACACGGGTTCCTCGATCGCCGCTCGGAGGAGCCGGAGGAGGTCGGCCGCCGACGACCGCCCGCGATCGTCCAGACCGTGCGGCGACGCGAACCTCGTGCTCGACATGCCGAGCCGTTCCGCTCGGACGTTCATGGCCTCCACGAACGCACCGACGCTGCCCGACTCCTCGATCGCCAGTGCCTCGGCCGCGTCGTTCGCGGAGCCGAGCAGCAGACCGGCGAGCAGCCCCCGGACCGACACGTGCTCTCCCGCGCGCAGGTCGAGGGTGGATCCCACACCGTAGTCCCCTCGTTCGAAGACCGCGTCGGGATGGATACGGACCGCTCGATCGAGACGGCTTCCTTCGGCCTCGAGGACGACGAGGGCTGTCATGAGCTTGGTGAGGCTGGCGACGGGCCGGGCGACCCCAGGCGCCCGTCGGAACAGCACCTGATCGGTCCCCAGGTCCATCAGGATCGCCGCCGCGGCGCCGACCCGCGGAAGGGGGACCGGATCCGCCGGAGTCCGCAGCTTGGAGACGAAGGGGGACGGCGAGCCGGCGGGCGGGATCGGGGTCGGCGGGGGCGCGGCCTGGGGCGAGAACGCGCCGAGCGCCGAGAGCTGCGCGAGCAGGATCAGCAGGGGCAGGACCGCAGCCGCTGCGGCGGCGGTCCGTCGGCTCACGCGCTGCGGAGATGGTCGCGCAGGTTGGTGCGCAGGAGCGCCTGCTTGAACTTCCGCGAGGTGGCCGACAGGGTCGCCAGCGTCTGCGCCGCGGTCCGGCGGGCATCCGGGTTCTTCTGGCGCAGCGTCGGGGCGACGATCTGGTCGAAGAACGAGGACTCGCGGTCCGCGAAGTGCTTGTACATCGTGAGGTGCCTGGCCTCGATCCCGTAGCGGAAGAAGTCCTTCACGATCGACAGGATGATGAAGTCGTCGCCGTCGTAGTAGCGCGCCCCCTCGGGTCCGTGCGAGGAGATGATCCCGAACGCCTCGAGCTCCTTGATCTGGTCACGATCGATGCCGGTGGCGGTGGCCATCTCCTCGAGCGACATCTGGAGCCCGGTCGGTGCCTCGGCGATCTCGTCGACGGCCGACACGTCGTCGACGGCAGGGGCGTCCCCGTCCCCGGACGGATCCACGCCGTCCCCACCGGCGTCCTGGTGGAGCAGCCGCTCCTTGATCACCTTGAGCGGCAGGTACTCGTCGCGTTGCAGCCGGAGGATCGACTTCAGCCGATCGACGTCGGGAGCGTAGAACTTGCGGTAGCCGGACGGCGTCCGCTCCGGTTCGATCAACCCCTCCGCCTCGAGGAAGCGGATCTTGGAGATCGTGATGTCCGGGAACTCCGTCTTCACGGACACGAGGACCTCACCGATCGATTGGTAGTTGCGTGTGCCGGCCATCTGCACTCACTCCCCTGCCTGGAAGAACGTCAGTCGGAACCGCCCGATCTGGACCTGATCGCCTGTCGCCAGCTTGGTCTCGTCGACCTGCTCGCCGTTCACGTACGTCCCGTTGAGGCTCCCGCCGTCCCGCACGAACCACTCCCCGCCGCTTCGGCGTTCGAACGTGGCGTGCGCCCGAGAGACCGTGATGTCGTCGAGGAAGACCGCGCTGTCCGTTTTGCGGCCGACCGAGCTCGTCTCCGCGTCGAGGAGGAACGTCGACCCGGCGTTCGGGCCACGCTTCACCTGAACGAGCGCTTGGCCGGGCTCGAGCTCGTCCTCCGGGAACGGGAACTCGGCGGTGTCGTCTTCGTCCGACTCCACCGGGGTGAGGGTGACCGTCGAGTCATCCTGCAGGGCAGCTCCGCATTCCGCGCAGAAGCGCGCGTCGTCACGGTTGGGATGTCCACAACGCGTACAGAACACCGTCCGCTTCCCCTCCGTCCCGACGTCGGGTCGACGTTCGGAGCCGCGTGGAACCGTCGACCTCGATGCGTCGTGGACGCTATCGCAGCGTGCGCAGAGGGTCAACCGAGCCTTCGCCCAACCCTCGACCGGCTCGAACACATACCCTCGACCTGCGCTCCACCATCGGTCGAGGGTCGAGAGGTGGCCCGCTCAGGTGCCCGACACATGCTCCTGGTAGGCGCCGCTGTCGAGGAGCTTCTCGAGCTCCGCAGGGTCGGACGGGTCGATCGCGACCAGCCACCCGTCGCCGTACGGCTGCTCGTTCACCAGCTCCGGCTTGTCCTCGAGCGCCCCGTTGCGCTCCACGACGGTCCCCGAGACCGGTGCGAACACGTCCGAGACGGACTTCGTGGACTCGACCTCCCCGAACGCCTGACCCGCACGGACCTGTGTGCCCGCTTCAGGCAGATCGACGTAGACGACGTCACCCAGTGCGTCCTGGGCGAAATCGGTGATACCGATGCGGATGCGACCGTTCTCGGGTCGCGCCCACTCGTGCTCTCGCGAATACCGCAGATCCTCCGGGTACTCCACCCCACGTCCTCCGTTCTCCGTCATCGGTTCGGCTCCGCCTCGCCCACACGGCAGGACGATCGGCGCCTCCGAGGAACCTACTCTTCCAGCGCGTCTCGTTCAGCGAGGGCGTCGCGCACGTCGATCGCGTACAGGCCGGCCGCGAGGTAGTACTCGACGATGCCGACCACATAGGCGAGCCATCCACCCACGAGCAGGGCGTCGCCGAGAGGGCCGGCGGCGTCGCCCCAGGCGATCCACGCGATGGCGGTCATCAGTGAGAACGTGGCGATCTTCCCGATCCACCGGACCTCGATCCGCACGTCGTTCCCCCACATCAGCAGCGCGCCGCCGAGCAGGACCACGACGTCGCGGATCAGGATCAGCACGGCCGCCCAGAGGGGGAAGACCCCCGTGATCGCGAACGTCACCAGCCCTGCGGCGATCGCGAGGCGGTCGGCCACGGGATCGAGGATGCGTCCGAGCTCGGTCACCTGACCGGTCCGTCGCGCGATGTATCCGTCCACCCAGTCCGTGCTGACGACCACCGCGAACAGGGCGATCCCCCACAGGCGCGTCCGCTCGTTCGCCGACAGCCAGCAGAAGACGGGGATCAGCGCGATCCGCGCGGCGGACAGGATATTGGGGACGGTGACGATGGCGGAGGATGCCGGCACGGTCTCCGTCGTCCCTCTCATCCGTCGGGCCGGCCGGATTCGAACCGGCGACCTTCTGACCCCCAGTCAGACGCGCTAACCAAGCTGCGCCACGGCCCGTCGGCGGCAGTGTAGCCGCGCACGGTTCGAGGTCACTACCTCCGGGTCCTCACCGCCCCCGGATGCGCGCTCGGAACATCATCCGGATCGGCACCCCATTGAGCCGGAACGCCTCCCGGAACCGGTTCTCGAGGTAGCGACGGTACCCGGGCGTGGGCGATCGCCCTCCGCCGAAGAAGACGAACGCCGGCGGGCGGGTGCTCACCTGGGCGGCGTAGTGGAGCCTTCCCGACGATCGTGGAGGGGGCTGCGCTCCCTGCACCTCCTGGAGCACCTCGTTCACGCGTGAGGTCGGGACCCGACCCGCCCACCGCTCGCGGACCTCGAGGAGCAGACCCGGGATCCGGGCGACCCCCTGCCGCCGCACGGCCGAGGCCCGCACCACGGTCGCTCGTGCGAGGAGCCGGGCCTCCTCCGTCAGCAGCTTGAACAACCGGTCCTTCTCCTCGACGAGGTCCCACTTGTTCGCGACGAGGAGCAGGGCCCTGCCGGCCTCGAGGACGCGGAAGGCGATCTTCTGATCCTCGGCCGTGAGCCCCTCGGCGGCGTCGAAGATCACCGCGACGGCATCGGCCCGATCGATCGCCGCTCCGGCCCGGACGAAGCTGTAGTACTCGACGCCCTGCACGCGGATCGCGCGGCGCATCCCGGCCGTGTCGACGAATCGGATCCGCCCGGCACCCGGCCACTCGACCAGCGCGTCCACGCTGTCGCGCGTCGTCCCCGCCTCTTCGAAGACGACGGACCGCTCCTCCCCGACCAACCGGTTGAAGAGGCTGGACTTGCCCACGTTCGGTCGCCCCACCAGCGCGAACCTCGGTTCGGAGGAACCCTCACCCGGTTCGGCGGCCGCCGTCGGCGCGTCGGGGAGGAGGTCGACGAGGCGATCGAGCAGCTCCCCGATCCCCCGCCCGTGCTTGGCGGACACAGCGATCGGATCCCCGAGACCGAGCGCGTGGAAGCGAGCGACGTCGATCTCGTCGGCGTGCGTGTCCACCTTGTTCACCACCGCGAGCACCGGCGGTGCCGCCCGCTGCAGGCGGCGAGCGAGCTGCGCATCCTCCTCCGTGATCCCGGACGCCACGTCCACCACGAGCAAGACGAGCTGGGCCTCCTCCATCGCTCGGGCGGCCTGCTTGCCGGCCAGCGCCTCGACCCCTTTCGCGCGGTGCAGGTACCCGGCGGTGTCCACGAGGCCGAAGCGTCTCCCGTTCCAGGTCGCCTCGACCTCCACCCGGTCGCGGGTCACCCCGGGGTCGTCGTGCGCGATCGTCTCCCGCTTGCCGAACAGCCGGTTCACCAGGGTCGACTTCCCGACGTTCTGACGTCCGACGACGGCGATCCGGGGCGCGATCACGGCCCGACCCCCTCCGGCAGCAGCTCGGGCGCCCGCTCGGCGACGATCGCGAGCGCCGCCCCCAACGTCTCCTCCACGTCGAGGTCGCCCGTGTCGATCACCGCGGCGTCTTCGGCCCGAACGAGAGGGTTGGCCCGCGCGTCACGGCGATCTCGCTCGTGGAGCGCCCCGGCGACGTCCGCCGTCCCGCGTTCCTCCACACGCCGGACGGCGCGCTCCGCGGCTCGGGCCACGAGGAAGAGCTTGAGGCGTGCGTCGGGGAACACCGCCGTGCCGATGTCACGCCCTTCCATCACGGCGCCCTCCTCCCCCAGGGTTCGCTGCGCGGCCCGCATCACGGACCGGACGGCAGGATGCTTCGCCACGGCGCTCACGTTGGCCTCGACGTCGGCGCTCGCCAGGTCGTTCGAGGGTGGCGCGCCGTCGATCCAGAGCTCACGCTCCGGCCCAGGGCTCAACGTGAACCGGAGGGTCTGCATCAGACCGGCCACCGTCGGGCCGTCCTCCACGTCGAGCTGCCCGCGACGTGCCGCTCGCGTCAATGCCCGGTACATCGCTCCGGTGTTCACGTATGGGAGGTGGAGAGCCTTCGCGAGGAGCCGTGCGAGCGTGCTCTTGCCGCTCCCGGCCGCACCGTCGATCGCGATCACGCGGGGTCTCATCCCGACCCCTCCACCTGGCCGCCGAGGTCGCGCAGGAGTGGGAGGAAGCCCGGGAACGAGACCGCTGCCGATCCGGCTTGGTCGATGTCCGACGGCCCACTCGCCGCGAGCGCGGCGACGGTGAGCGCCATCATGATCCGATGGTCTCCGGCCGGGCGGGCGGAGCCCCCGGTCAGCCCGCCGCCGCCGAGCACGAGCGTATCCCGCTCTTCGGCGGCCGCTCCCCCCAGCGCCCGGATCCCGTCGACGAGGGCTGAGAGCCGGTCGCTCTCTTTCACGCGCAGCTCGGCCGCGCCTTCGAAGCGCGACTCGCCGTCCGCGTGGACGGCCAGGCCGGCGAGGAGCGGGACCTCATCGATCACGAGGGGGAGCTCGCTCGCCTCGACGCGCACGGGACGCGGTGGTCGGCCCAACGTCACGGAGATCGCCCCCACCGGCTCCCCGAGCTCCTCACGCTCGGGTCGCGTCTCGATCGGGATGCCCATCCTCGCCAGCACCTGCAGGAACCCCAGCCGGGTCGGGTTGAGCCCGACGTCGCGGACGATGAGGTCGCCGCCCGTGAGCGCCGCCGCCCCCAGGAGGAAGGCGGCCGAGGAGGGATCACCCGGCACGCGGCCCCTGAGCCCCCCGTGCTGGAACGGGCCCTCCAGGGCGAGGCCCGACCCGTCGCTGCGGACGGGCGCGCCGAGCGCCGAGAGCAGGCGTTCGGTGTGGTCCCGCGTCGGGACGCGCTCGACGACGGTGGTCGCCCCCTCGGCGGCGAGCCCCGCGACGAGCACCGCGCCTTTCACCTGCGCGCTCGGGGTCTCCGGCTCGAACCGGATGCCGCGGAGGGCCCCGCCGCGGATCGTGAGGGGCGGATGGCCGTCCTCCGTGGTCACGTCCGCACCCATCGCCCGAAGGGGCACGGCAACACGCTCCATCGGCCTCGCCGAGAGGCTGGGGTCGCCTCGGAGCTTCGTTTCGATCGGGGCGGACGCCACCAGCCCCGCGACGAGTCGCATCGTGGTCCCCGAGTTGCCGCAATCGAGCGCTCGCCCGGCCTCGTGGAGCGAGCCGCGTCCTTCACCGTGAATGTCCAGCGCGGCGAGGTCGAGGGTCGACGTCTTCCGGTTCCACGTGGAACCGTGTGGGTCAGCGGTGACCGAAGGGCTCGCAGCCCAAGCCTCGAGTGCAGGTCGAGCCGTCGGGACGAGGAACGCGAGGCAGGAGGCCGTCGAGATCGTGTCGAGCGCCCGCGGGAGCCCATCGAGCTGGCTCCGTCCGTTGGCGGAGGCGGCGAAGAGGAGCCAACGGTGCGCGATCGACTTGTCCCCCGGCACCCGCGCCTCGCCGGCGACCGTCGCTCCAGGGCTCACCCGCGCTCGCATCGGTCCCTCACGCCAACCGGATCGGGTCCAGCCCGGCGGCGATCATGACCGACGTGGCGTGATCGGCCGTGGCGGCCGCCACGGTGAGGTGCACGGTGCCGCGTCCACCCTCGGGCGAATGGACGATCTGGAGGTCCTCGATGTTCACGCGCCCGTCCGCGAGGAGCGCCGTCAGCTCGGCGAGGGCGCCGGGCCGGTCGGGCACCTCGACCTGGAGGACCGCCACCCCGGCCCGCACCTGGGGTTTCGCGGCGAGGCGGAGGCGGGCGTCCTTCGCGTGGGCGAACGTCGAGCGAACGGCGTCGCCTCGACTCTCGACGACGTCTGCCCGGAGGCTCTGCAGGCGCTCCACGTAGAGATCGATCGCCTCGGCGATCCGCTCTCCGTTCGCGAGGAGGATCGACGACCACAGAGCGGCATCCGAAGACGCGAGCCGCGTGAGATCGCGGAACCCACCGGCCGCCAGCAGGAGGATCTCCGGCTCGTCCGCTTCCTCGGTCGCGGCGAGGCTCATCAGCGCCGTCGAGGCTACCTGCGGCAGGTGGCTCACGAAGGCCACCAGACGGTCGTGTCGATCCGGGGGCATGCGGACGGGTCTCGCGCCGAGGCTCGCGATCCAGGCTTCTAGCGCGTCGACGGCCGCCGGATCGGACACCTCGGTCGCGGAGACCACCCAGACGATCCCGTCCAGGACCGACGGCGAGGCGTGCTCGGGACCGGACCGCTCGCTCCCGCCCATGGGATGGCCCGGCACGTACCGGGGACGGTCTTCCGGGGCCGCTCGCTCGGCGACATCGGAGGCGATCGAGATCATGATGCTCCCCACCTCGGTCACGATCGCCGTGGTCGACGCGGACAGGGCGGCGGCGACGTTCGACGCGACCATCGAGATCGGGGTGCAGACCACCACCAGATCGGCGCCGGCGACGGCTTCCTCGAGCGACGCCGCCGGGGTGAAGCCCGCGAGGACGGCGGCCCGCGCCGTCGTGGAGGGATCGACGTCCCATCCGGTCACCGACGCACCGACCCGCGCCGCCGCCAAGGCGACCGAGGTGCCCATCATGCCGGTCCCCACGACGGCGACCCTTCCGATCGGGTCCGGTGCGGACCGCCCCTGGGCCGTCACCGGGGAGCCCGCTCAGCCGACGTCGTCACGGAGCGACTCCGCGCCGTCGAGGTACACGTGGGCCACGTCGTCGAGGGACCGATCCGAATGGAAGTGGAGGAGGATGCGGATCACGGACGGCATCGAGCCCTCCACCGGGATCTCCTGCGCGCACATCAGGGGCACCCGACCGAGGCCCATCCGGCGCGCGGCCTCCGCCGGGAACGCCGACCGAAGATCCTCGGTGGCGGTGAACATGATGCTGACGAGGTCCTCGTGGTCGATCCCGTTGCGCTCCAGCACCGCGGCGAGGAGCCGCTCGGTCGATCCGAGCAGCACGTCACCGTCGTCGGATGGCACGCGGATGGCCCCGCGCGCCGCACGAAGCCTCATGGACACCTCCCCGGGCGCGGCGCCCCGAAGAGCAAAGGCTACCCGTCGACGACCCGCCTGAGAGCAACCACCTCGTCGTGGGTGAGCTCGCGCCGCTCCCCCGGCGCGAGCCCGCCGAGGCGGATCGGCCCCACCCGCACGCGGACGAGCCGCGTCACGGGCAGTCCCACCTCGGCCAGCAAGCGCCGTACCTCTCGCTTCCGGCCTTCGGTCATCACGAGCCGCACGGCCCCGCGATCTCCCGACCGCCCGGTGACCCGCACGCTCTCGACGCGCGCGGGGCCGTCCTCGAGCTCCACCCCGCGCCGGAGGAGCCCGAGATGCTTCGGGGTCGGAGCGCCCTCGACCTCCGCCAGGTACTCCTTCTCCACACCGTAGCGAGGATGCGTCAGGCCGTTGGCGAGGTCGCCGTCGTTCATCAGCAGCAGGAGCCCCTCAGAGTCGCGGTCGAGCCGGCCGACCGGGAAGACGCGAGGTCCGTCCGGAGGCAGGTATCCACGGATGTCCGGGCGGCCCTGCGGGTCCTGCATCGTCGTGACCACGCCGAGAGGCTTGTGCAGCGCGTAGTACTTCACGTTCGGGTCGAGGTTGACGTCGAGACCGTCGACCCGAACCTCATCCTCCTTCGGATCCGCCCGGTCTCCGAGGATCGCGACGGTCCCGTTCACGGTCACGCGTCCCTCAGCGATCAGTTCCTCGCAGCTGCGACGGGAGCCGTAGCCGGTGCGCGCCAGGAGGCGCTGGACCCGCTCGCGGGGCACCGGTCAGTCGCCGGGGTCGGCCGGCTCGCGGGTCCCCCCTCCAGGGTCCGTTTGCTCGTCCGCCCCTTCCTCCGGCTCTGTCGCCCCCTCCTCCCCCTCCGGATCGATGCCCAGGAGCGGCGCCAGGGACGGGAGGGCGGCCAGCGAGGGCAGCCCGAGACGCTCGAGGAACGTCGGGGTCGTCGCGAACAGCGCGGGGCGACCTGGCGTCTCCTCCCGCCCCGCCTCCTCCACGAGCCCCTTGTCCTGCAGCGCGCGGAGCACCCCGTCGGAGTTGACGCCGCGGATCGAGGAGATCTGGTGACGGGTCACCGGCTGCTTGTAGGCGACGATCGCGAGCGTCTCGAGCGCCGCTCTCGTGAGCCGAGCCTGCCGGGACGAGAGCACGAACCGCTCGACCTCGTTGGCCGTGTCGGGGTGCGTGAACAGCCGCCAGCCGCCGGCGACGTTGCGGAGCACGACCCCGGCGCGCCGGTCCTCGAGCTCCTTCGCGAGTCGGTCGCAGAGCTCGTCCGCGCCGCGCCGGTCCACCTCGAGCGTCTGCGCGATGACGGAGGACGCGAGCGGCTCGTCCGAGACGAACAGCAGCGCCTCGAGGGCCCGCGTGTCCGACGTGCTCGCCTCCGCCATGGTCATCCCTGCCATTCCACCCGGATCTCGCCGAAGGTCTCTCCCTGCACCAGCTCCACCCGGCCGTCCCGATAGAGCTCGAGCAGCGCGAGGAACCGGACGACCACCTGGATCCGCTCGTCGCAATCGGCCACGAGGTCCCGGAAGGACGCCGCGCGCCCGAAACCCTCGATCCGCTGCTCGACGGCCGTCATCGCCTCCGCCGTCGTGTAGCGGATCGGCGTGACGTGCGTGAGGTCGAGGGTCGGGGGCGGTCGGAGGAGCTGCGCGGCGAGCAGGGCCAGCGCGCCCGTGTCCACCTTCGTCATCGGGTCCGGGTACAGATGCGAGAGCTCGGGTCCCGGACCGACGTCCCTCGTGAAGAACCCGGCTTCGTCCTCGAGACGACGGGCGAGGTCGACCGCCACCTTCCGGAACGCGGTCAGCTCCAGCGAGCGTGCGTACGTGAGGTCCGGGGACGCCCCGAGCAGCTCGTCCTCGTCGGTCTCCGTGTGCCGGGGCATCAAGCGGCCGACCTTCAGCTCCAAGAGCACGGCGCACATCGCGAGGAACCAGGTGACCTCCTCCAGGTCCCAGCGCTCGGCGTCCTTGGCGTACTCGAGGAAGCCGTCGGTGACCGTCGCGACCGCCACGTCGCACACGTCGACCTTCTGCTCGAGGATCAGCTCCGCGAGGAGCCGGAAGGGACCGGTGAAGGACGGCAGCTCGACCGCGAAGGTGCCGGCTCCGTCGCCGCTCACGGCCGTGAGAACCCCATCGCGTCCCGCACGGCGTCCAACGTCTCGCGCGCCACCGGCCGCACGCGTTTCCTCCCTTCGTCGAGGATCTTCCACACCATCGCCGGATCGCGGGCCAGGTCGAGCCTCCGCTCCCGGATCGGCCTGAGCTCCTCGATCAATCGGTCGGCGAGGTTCGTCTTGCAGTCGACGCAGCCCAGCTCCCCGGTCCGGCAGTGGTCGCGGGTCCAGTCGACGATGTCGGGCGAGAACCGCGTGTGCAGGCCGTAGACAGGACAGATCTCCGGTCGCCCGGGGTCGCCGAGCCGGACCTTCTGCGGATCGGTGATGAACGAGCGGACCTTCGAGCGGATCGTGTCGGGGTCGTCGGCCAGTCCGATCGCGTTGTCGAGCGACTTCGACATCTTCCGACCGTCCGAGCCGGGGACGAGCGGGAACGCCGACAGCAGCGGGTGCGGCTCCACCAGCACGTCGCCGAACAGGCGATTGAATCGCCGGACGATCTCCCGCGAGATCTCCAGATGGGACACCTGATCCTCTCCGACCGGCACGAGCTCGCCCCGGACGATCGAGATGTCGACGGTCTGTAGCACCGGGTAGCCGAGGAGTCCGAAGTTCGCGACGTCGCGCTCGGCCATGTCGCGCAGCCGTTCCTTGTACGTGGGGACGCGCTCGAGCCACCCGAGCGGTGTGATCATCCCGAGGAGCAACGCGAGCTCGGCGACCTCCGGCAGATCGGACTGGAGGTACAGCGTGGAACGAGCAGGATCGACGCCGCACGCGAGCAGGTCGAGCACGATGGTCTCGACGAGCGATCGCAGCTCCTGCGTGCGGTCGTAGTGCGTGGTGAGCATGTGCCAGTTCGCGACGAAGTAGTAGCACTCGTACCCCTCGTCCTGGAGACGGACGGCGTTGCCGACGTTGCCCGCCCAGTGGCCGATGTGGAGGTCGCCGGTCGGTCGGAAGCCGGTGAGGACGCGCCCCCGGCGATCCACCACGGTTCCGGGGGCGCGCGGGACGACGTCGGTTTCGCTCACGATGAGGGCGATGATACCCGGCACCCTCTGCGGTCCAGGGAGGTGCGAGCTAGCCGAGGCGGAGCAGCTGGAGGCAGTCCTGCCCTGTGGCCGCGTCGCAGATGGCCCCTGTGAGCAGCGACGCGATCCCGAGGAGGAACGTGAACAGGAACAGCACGACGAGCACGATCAGCGCGAGGTAGCGGTCGGCGTTCCGGAACACCTCTCGCGCGTGGGGCGGGAGGAGCAGGGCGAGCAGACGGCCACCGTCCAGACCGGGGATCGGCAACAGGTGGAAGACCATGAGTGACGCGTTCGTGAACGTGAACGTCGTGAGGACGGCGCTCGCCTCGCCACGCACGCCGGCCCGGATCGCGAGGCCGGCGAGGACGGCGAGCACGAGCGACGCGGCCGGTCCGGCGATCGAGACGAGGATGACGTCCCGCGGATGGCGACGGAGGTAGTTGGTGTCGATCGGCGCGGGCTTCGCGTAGGCCGCCGGGAGGATGAACGCCTGAACCGACCACAGCAGCGCCTCGAGCGCGGGGAGGAACCCGCTGCCGAACGGATCGAACCACGCCTTCGGCCGGAGCGTCACGCGTCCCCATAGACGCGGCGTGGGATCGCCGAGCGACGCGGCCGCCCGCGCGCGCACGTACTCACGGATCGAGAGCCCGACGAACAACGAGGCCGCCATGTAGACGGCCAGCTGCAGGCCGAGCATCGTGAAGTTCCCCAACGGATCACATCCAGCCGTGCACGAGGGGCGGAGGTTCGACCGCAGCATCGGCGACGTGGAGCGCGGCGAGGACCCGGCGCGCGGCTCCGTCCGCAGCGTCACGATCTCGTGCGTGCACCTCCCCGATGGGCGAGCCGGCCTCGAGCCGGTCACCGATCTTCGGATGCACCACGATACCGACCGCGGGATCGATCGGATCGCCCTTCCGGAGCCGCCCTGCCCCGAGGCCGACGCTCGCGAGACCGATCTCCTCCGCATCCACCGCGGCCAGCACGCCGCTCCGGTCCGCGAGCAGGGGTTGCCGAACCGGCGCCCGTGGGAGCACGGCGGCGGGGTCGTCTACCACCCGGGGGTCGCCTCCCTGTGCCTCGACCATCGCCCGGAAGCGCTCGAGCGCCGTCCCCGATCCGAGCGCGGTCGTCGCCTGCGCGAGCGCGTCGTCGCGCGGCGTTCCGTTCGCGAGCTCCAACGCGCGGCCCGCGAACAGGACCGCGAGCTCGGGGAGACGACCGCTCGCCTCCCCACGGAGCAGCGCCACCGTCTCCGCGATGTCCAGCGCGTTGCCGACGGCGTCTCCCAGGGGCTGCGACATGTCGGTGACGGCCGCGCTCGCCGCCCGTCCCCATCCGGTCGCCAGCGCGAGGCAGGCGGCCGCGAGCGAGCGCGCGTCCTCCGGCGTCTTCATGAAGGCGCCGGAGCCGGTTTTCACGTCGAGGAGGATCAGATCCGTCCCGACGGCGAGCTTCTTGGACATCACGCTCGCGGCGATCAAGGGGATCGACGGCACCGTGGCCGTCGCGTCGCGAAGGGCGTAGAGCTTGCCGTCCGCAGGCACCAGGTTCGGGGACTGTGCAGCGACCGCGCATCCCACCTCCTCGACCTGGCGCCGGATCGCCTCCGGGGAGAGATCCGTGCTCAGGCCCGGGATCGACTCGAGCTTGTCCAACGTCCCACCCGTGTGCCCCAGGCCCCGTCCCGAGAGCTTCGCGACGGCGAGGCCGAGGCTCGCGGCGAGTGGCGCGAAGACGAGCGTCACGCCGTCCGCGACGCCGCCGGTGGAGTGCTTGTCCACGGCCGGCCGGCCCAATCCCGAGAACGCCACCGTGTCCCCCGAGCCGACCATCGCCTCCGTGAGCGCGAGGGTCTCCCCCGCGTCCAGGCCACGGAGCAGGCACGCCATCAGGAAGGCCGCCGCCAGCGCGTCGGACACGTCACCGGCCGTGTACGCCTCGACGAAGGCCCGAAGCTCCCCCTCAGGGAGGGAGCCACCGTCCCGTTTGGCCGCGACGATGTCGCGAAGGTCCCTCACGGTCGGGGCTCCATGGAGCTCGGGATCGAGGAGGACGCGACATGGACGTCGTGTACAGGGCGAACGTCCGCGAACCCTCCATCGAGCGATGCCGGCGAGGGGGCCCTCCATCTCCACCTCATCTCGACCCTCCGATCCCGAGGAGATCGCTGAAGCTCTCACCGTCCAGCCCGGAACCGTCCGCACCGAGGAGGGACGCCACGGTCTGTCCCAGATCGGCGAACGAGTCCCTCGTGCCGATGTCGAGCGGACCGCCGGTCAACCCCGCTGCGAGCAACGGCGTCCGTTCCCGAGAGTGGTCCGTAGGAGGCGTCGTGGGGTCGCAGCCGTGATCTCCCGTGATCAGCATCACGCCGCCGTCCAGGGCACCGACCAGGTCGGGGATCCGGCGGTCGAATGCCTCGATGCACGCGGCGTAGCCGGCAGGGTCGTTGCGATGCCCGTACTTCGAGTCGAAGTCCACGAGGTTCGTGAACACGAGCGCCGGAGCCGGCCGCCGCAGGTACTCGAGGGTCAGATCGATCCCATGGTCGTTGGAGTCGGAGTACCGCCCCTCGCTGATCCCCTGACCGGAGAAGATGTCCTGGATCTTCCCGACCGCGAGGACGGCGATGCCGGTTCCCTGCAGGCGGTCGAGGATCGTCGGGCCGGGCGGGGGAACCGAGAAGTCCCGACGCTCCGGGCTCCGCACCAACGCGCCCGGCTCCCCCTCGAACGGCCGGGCGATCACGCGACCGACGGCGTGCGGTCCGGTGAGCAGCCTCCGGGCGGCGCGCGACCATCCGTAGAGCTGCGCCAGGTCGACGACCGATTTGTGGGCCGCGATCTGGAACACGGAGTCCCCGGACGTGTACACGATCGGGCTCCCGGTGCGCAGGTGCTCCTCTCCGAGCTCGGCGAGGATCGCGGTTCCCGACGCCGGCCGGTTCCCGAGTGTCCGGCGGCCGATCGCCTCCTCGAACGCGGTCATGATGTCGGAAGGGAACCCGTCCGGGTAGAGCGGGAAGGGTTCGTCGAGGCGGATCCCCATCATCTCCCAGTGCCCCGTGGTGGTGTCCTTGCCGGCCGAGCGCTCCGTCGCCCGACCATGCGCGCTGCCCGGCAGGGCGGAGGCATCGAGCCCGCGGATCGTCGTCAGCAGGCCGAGCCCGAGCCCGGCGAGGTTCGGTGCCCGGATCCCGCCGACCGCCTCGGCCGTGTTCGCGAGCGTGTCGGACCCCACGTCGCCGTACGCGGCGGCGTCCGGCGCGTCGCCGACCCCCCACGAATCGCACACGACGACCAGCACGCGCGGCACGAGGGCGTCGCTCACCGCGCCCCCGCGCGCTGTTTGCAGTCGATGCAGAGCAGAGCCCACGGCAGCGCCTCGAGCCGCTCGAGCGAGATCCGGTTCCCGCATCCCTCGCAGATGCCGTAGGTCCCGGCATCCAGCTTCGCGAGCGCCCCCTGGACGTCATGGAGGTTCGAGCGAAGGGCGCGCACGACGGCGATCACCTGGGAGCGCTCTCCCGTGCGATGTCCGCGATCGGCGAAACCGCCATCGTCGACGAACGCGACGTCGTCGGAGTCCGGATCGGCGCCCTGGGATCCGATCTCTGCACGGAGGAAGGTTCGATGGCGCAGGAGCTCGTCGCGGAGGCGCTGCCGCATCGCGTCGTCGAGGGCGTCCACCATCACGCCTCGGCGCGACGTCGGGCGCGCGGGTGCGATTCCTCGTAGACCTCGCGGAGGTGCCGCGCGGTCACCAGTGTGTAGATCTGCGTGGTCGCCACGCTCGCGTGGCCGAGCAGCTCCTGCACCACGCGGACGTCGGCGCCACCCTCGAGGAGGTGGGTGGCGAAGGAGTGCCGGAGCGTGTGGAGCGTGACACGCCGGTCGATCCCCGATTCCCGGACGTAGCGTCCCAGGAGCCGGGCGCAGCTCTGTCGCGACAGGCGGCCGCCGCGCGCGTTCAGGAACAGCGCCCCACGGCTGCCGGAGGCGGCGAGCGTAGGGCGTCCGCGGGTGAGGTACGCGGCCACGGCATCGCGACCGAAGGACCCCAGCGGGACCTCGCGTTCCTTCCCGCCTTTGCCGAGGACGCGGACGCTCCCCTCCTCGAGGCCGACGTCGTCCACGTCCAAGCCCGTGAGCTCGGAGATCCGGAGCCCGGCCCCGTAGAGCAGCTCGAGGATCGCCCGGTCGCGCACCCCGGCAGGCGATCCCTCGTCGGGAGCCACGAGCAGACGCCGCACGTCCTCCACCGGCAGCGGACGGGGCAGGGAGCGCGGCAGTCGCGGCGCGCGGACGGCCGCGGCCGGATCGCCGTCCGTGACGCCTTCGCGCAGGAGGAACCGGTGGAACGACCGGACCGCGGAGAGCGTCCGTGCCACCGACGTCGCCCGGTAGGGGGACTCGTCGGACCCGTGGGTCGACGCGGACAGGGACGCCACGAAGGAGCGGATCGTCGACTCCTCGACGCTCGCCGGGTCGTGGAGGCCTCGGCGACCGAGGAAGTCTGCGTACCTCCGAAGGTCCCGCCGGTAGGCGGCCAGCGTGTTCTCCGACAGCCCCCGCTCCACGACCAGGTGGTCGAGGTACCGATCAGCCTCCACGGCGACCCCGTCCGCCACGGGGTCTCCTCAGCCGCTCATCAGCTCGTGGATCGGCACGTATGGGAGACCGTGCGCGTCCGCGACGCCAAGGTTCGTGAGGGAACCTCCAGAAACGTTCACGCCCGACGCGAGCGCCGGGTCGGCCCGCGCGGCCGCCTCCAAGCCGTTCTCCGCGATGTCGAGCGCGTAGGGAAGGGTGACGTTCGTCAGCGCGTAGGTCGACGTGTTCGGCACGGCACCGGGCATGTTCCCGACGCAGTAGTGCACGACGCCGTGGACGACGTAGGTGGGATCCGAGTGGGTGGTCATCCGCGAGGTCGCCACACAGCCCCCCTGGTCGATGGCGATGTCCACGATCACGGATCCGGGTCGCATCGAGGCCACCATCTCCTCGGACACGATCACCGGCGCCTTCGCGCCGGGGAGCAGCACGCTCCCGATCACGACGTCGGCCTCGCGGACCCGTTGCTCGAGCGTGAGCCGATCCGACATGAGCGTGATGATCCTCCCTTGGTGGATCTGATCGATGAACCGGAGCCGGTCCAGGTTCTTGTCGACCACGATCACCTCGGCCTCCATCCCGGCGGCGATCCCCGCCGCGTTCGCGCCGGCCATCCCGGCGCCCAGCACCAGCACGCGGGCGGGACGCACGCCCGAGACACCACCCATGAGGACCCCTCGGCCACCCGCTTCCTTCTCCAGGAAGCGGGCGGCGACGTGCGGCGCCATCCGGCCGGCGACCTCGCTCATCGGCGCCAGGAGCGGCAACCGGCCGTCCGGGAGCTGCACGGTCTCATAGGCGACCGCCTCGACCTTCCGGCGCAGCAGCTGCTCCGTGAGATCCCGGTTCGCGGCGAGATGGAGATACGTGAAGAGGATCTGTCCTTCCCGCATCAGCTCGAACTCCGACGACAGGGGCTCTTTCACCTTCAGGATCATGTCGGCGGCGCGCCACACGTCCTCGGCGGTCGACACGAACTGCGCCCCGGAGCGCTTGTAGCGCTCCTCCATGAGGCTCGAGCCGGCTCCGGCGCCTTCCTGGATCAACACCGTGTGCCCGGCGTCGACCAACTCGCGGACCCCTTCGGGGGTGGCCGCGATCCGGTACTCGTTGTCCTTGACCTCTTTCGGGATGCCGACGAGCACGTCCGCCCCTTCCGCCCTCCCGGGTCCCTCCTGGGTCCTGGCCTGGGTCCTGGCCTGGGTCCTGGCCTGGGCTCGAAGGTCAGCCTACCCCGAGGCCGTTCCGGCGTCGGCCAGGAGCAACGCGAGCGCCGTCTTCGCGTCCTCGATCCCTCCTGCTCGCGCCTCGGCCACGAGCTCGGCCAGCGGGCGGCGAACCACCTCGATCCCATCCTCCGGCTCTGCCTCAGGATCCCGGCATGTTCTGGCAAGGAACAGATGGACGAACTCTGCCGAGTGACCGGCGGAGGGGTGGAATCCCGTCAGGAACTCGAGCGAGGCGGGACGGAAGCCGGTTTCCTCGTAGAGCTCCCGTGCGGCGCAAGTCTCCGCGTCCTCGCCCTCCACATCGAGGAGCCCCGCCGGGATCTCCAGCACGGCATGACGCACCGGCGGTCGGAACTGTCGCACGAGCAGGGCGTCGCCCTCAGGAGTGATCGGAAGCACGGCGGCCGCGTCAGGGGTCCGCACGATCTCCCACGCTCCGACGCCGGGCCAGTCCTCCTCGTCGACGCGGACCCAGCGGCCCTCGAAGAGAGGCCGGGATCCGGCCGGCTCGGTCATCCGCTCAGCCGACGGTGATCCGGCGCTCCCCGGACCGGTCGACCGTGCGGGCCTTGGCGGCGCCCACGAACCCGCGGAACAGCGGATGCGGCCTCGTCGGCCTCGACCGCAGCTCGGGGTGGAACTGTCCGGCGATGAAGAACGGATGGTCGGGAAGCTCCACGATCTCGGCGAGGCGTCCCTTCTGGGAGCTGCCGCTGATCACCATCCCGTGGTCCCGCAGGACGTGGAGGTAGGCGGGGTTGACCTCCCAGCGATGGCGATGCCGTTCCTCGACGACCTCCTGGCCGTAGGTGCGTGCGGCCAGCGTCCCCGGCTCGAGGTAGCAGGCCTGCGCGCCGAGCCGCATCGTGGCGCCCAGGTCCGTGACGTTCTTCTGCTCCGGGAGGAGATCGATCACCGGGTCGGGCGTGCCGGGGGCGAACTCCGACGAGTTCGCGTCCACCAGCCCGCAGACGCTACGGGCGAACTCGATCACTGCGCACTGGAGACCGAGGCAGATCCCGAGGAACGGGACGCCGCGCTCCCTCGCGAACCGAACGGCGTCGACCTTGCCCTCCACGCCTCGGATCCCGAAGCCGCCGGGGATCAAGATGCCGTCGGCGTCTCCCAGCGCCTGCTCCGTCGCGTCCCCGCCGAGGTCGTCGGACGCGATCCAGTCGATCACGACCTCCACACCGTGATGGATCCCCCCGTGGTTCAGGGCCTCCATCACCGACAGGTAGGCATCACGCAGGTTCACGTACTTGCCGACGACGGCGATCCGGACCGGATCGGTCGCCGCGCGGACCCTGGCCACGAGGTCTTCCCATTCCGTGAGGTCGGGTTCGCCGTCGATGCGGAGATGCCTCGCGAGCTCGGCGTCGAGACCTTCCTGGTGCAGGGTGAGCGGGACCTCGTAGATCGACCGCGCGTCCGGGGCGCTGATCACCCCGCTGATCGGCACGTCGCACAGCAGGGAGACCTTCTCCTTCAGGTTGCGGCCGATCGGGCGGTCGCTGCGGCACACGATCGCGTCGGGCTGCAGTCCGAGAGATCGGAGCTCCTTCACGGAGTGCTGCGTCGGCTTCGTCTTGATCTCGCCGGACGGCCCGATGAACGGCATGAGGGAGACGTGGACGAACGCGCACCGATCCCGACCGACCTCGTTGCGGAGCTGACGGACCGCCTCCAGGAACGGGAGCGACTCGATGTCGCCCACCGTGCCCCCGATCTCCACGATCTGCACGTCTGCCTGCTCGGTGTCGGCGAGCGCGCGGATCCGTTCCTTGATCTCGTCGGTGATGTGCGGGATCACCTGCACGGTCTTGCCGAGGTAGTCGCCTCGGCGCTCTTTCGCGAGGACGCTCGAATACACCGCGCCGGTCGTGAAGTTGGACCCACGGTTGAGGTCTTGGTCGAGGAATCGCTCGTAGTGGCCGAGGTCGAGGTCGGTCTCGGCGCCGTCGTCCAGCACGAACACCTCGCCGTGCTCGAACGGGTTCATCGTGCCGGGATCGACGTTGATGTAGGGATCGAGCTTCTGGACGACGACCTTCTGGCCACGGGCCTTGAAGAGGCGGCCGAGGGAGGCGGTGGTGATGCCCTTGCCGAGTCCGGAAGCGACTCCGCCCGTGACGAAGATGAACCTCGTCTCATTCACCACGGGAATCGACTCTAACAGACGGACGCGCGAAGGCCACGCGCTCCGCTCACGCACTTCCGTTCGGCAGGCGCCCGAGACGATCGAACCACCGGAGCGGCGCCGCGCGTTCGATCGTCCGGGAGAACGTGACGGTCTCCGCCAGCACGTTGAGCCCGATCACGGTGGCCGCCGCCGGGAGCAGCCAGATCTCCGGGAGCCGCCGGACGATCTCCGCACCCGCGAGGAAGCCCAGGAGGTTGGCGCCGGAGTCCCCTAACATGCCCCGCTCGCGGAGGTCCGGGACGAGCGCGGCCGTGGCTGCACCCGTGCAGACGAGGAGGAACGCCCGCACGTCAACCACGAGAAGGACCAGCGCGACCGCGAGGAACGCCTTGAGGGCACGGCCGGGCGCGACGTCGAGCCCGTTCCAGACGTTGGTGCACCCGGCGATCGCGATCAGCGCCGAAAGGTTGGCCCACAGATGCTCTCGAGGGGTCCAGGCGACCGTGATCGCCGCCGCGAGGACCGCTGCCGCGAGCTTGAGACCGCCGGTCGTGATGTGGCCGTCCAGGACGGCCCGGAGATGACCGCGGAGACCCCGTACCTGCCCCCCGAAGCCGTCGTCGACCACACCGGCCAGGAAGACGATCGCCGCCCCGAGGAGCTCCCCCGCCTGGGAGTCGCGGAGGCCGACCGTGTCGACCTGCCGGACCACGACGAGCACGAGCCCCGCCGCCCCCAGCGCGCATGCCCACCCCACGGTGGCCGGGATCGTCCGTCCCCGTCGGTTGGACGTACGCCATCGTGGCCCGGCCCGACGCGCGAGCAGCCAGCCGACCCAACCGAGGAACAGGCCCCACCCGAACCACGCGGCCACCTCCGCCGGGGACGTCACGCCCTCCCCGGCCGCGCAGGCCACCGGACGGCACGCGAGGCGACCGCCGCCAGGATGTCGGCGCCCTGCCGCGCGCGGTGCGCGAAGCCACGCGCGCCGCGCCCGGTCGGACGGTGCGAGAGGCCCTCGATCGGGATCTCGATCACCCTCAGCCCGGCCCGTACCGCATCGATCGTCATCCCGACCTCGATCCCGAACCCCGGTGACAACGGGCGCACCACCGCCAGGGCGGCGGCGGTCAGGGCCCGTTGCCCCGACAACGGTTCTCGCGCCGCGAACCCCGAGACGAGGTGGATCGCGCGTGCCGCCGCGCGCTTCACGATGCCGAACCCGCCTCCCGCGAGCTTCGGGAACGCCGCGATCGCGAGGTCCGCTCGGTCCTCGCGTACCGCATCGACCAGCGGCGCCAGCCGGGACGCCGTCCGGGCGAGGTCGGCGTCGGCCAGCAACCAGATCTCGGCCGGCGGGAGCCGCTCCAGGGCTTCCTCGATCGCACGGCCCTTCCCCCGTCGCCGAGAGGCTCGGAGCACGGTGGCGCCGGCGACCAGCGCCGCAGAGCTCGTGCCGTCCCGGGAACCGTCGTCGACCACCACCACCTCGTCGGCGAGATCCTGCAGCGCCGCTACGGTCGGGGCGATCCGCTCGGCCTCGTCGAACGCGGCGACCAGGGCCACGACCTGCCGATCCATCAGGTTCGACAGGAGTCCGGGGGCTCGTCCGCGCCCGGGACGATCGAGTCGCCGTCGACGCCGTAGTCGCCCCCCGCGCGGAACGCAGGGTCCGGATCGTCGAGGAGCCGCTCGAGACCCATCGCCAGCGCGATGGCGCCGATCGCGAGGTCGACGTCGTCGACGGTCACCATCGAGCAGTCGGGGATCTCGTTCTCCTCGCGCACCGCGGCGACGAAGCCGTACGCGTCCTCCGTCGGGCCGACGGCCGCGGCCGTTACATCGAGCTGCACGAGCCGCGCCGCGAACGGCATGAGGAACAGCTCCGGCTCCGGAGCGACCGCCGGGGCGCGCCCGCCCGCCGCGATCACCACGAGCTGTCCCGGCCCGCCGACGGCGAGGAGGTCCTCCTCATCCAGATCCCGGTCCGCGGTCACCAGCCCCTCCTCGAGGAACGCTTCGAGCACGTCCTGCTCGTCGACCGGGCCGAACGCGAGACGGACGGCGAGCGCATCCGTCACGTCGCTCCGGAGGTCGTCGGGGTCCGAACCGGGAACCCCGAGGATGCGCTCCACGACGGCCGCGTTCTCTTCCACGTCGGTCTCGACCAGGCTCCGGGTCACCCGCAGCGTCGCGAGGACCTCGGCCCCTGCTGCCGTGAGCTCCTCGACGACGCGCGACGCCTGCCCGTCCACCCCGTCCATCGTCACGACGATCGCGCGCTCCCCCACGAGGACGCCGTCCCGCAGGGTGGGTTGGAGCTGGACCGCCACGCCCTCGTAGAACTCGACCAGCTGCAGAGCCGCGTCGCGCTCCTGTCTCGCCTCGTTGTAGTTCTTCTCCAGATCCCTCACGAACCGGTCCCCGACCACCGAGGTGCCCGCGAGGATCCCGAGGCCGAACGCGAGGATCACGGCCACGATCGAGACCACGTGGTAGCGCCAGGAGATCACACGAGCCTCCCGAGCAGATCGAGGAAGTCATCGAGCGTCTGGTCGACGTAGAGACGCAGGCCGGGCGAGGCGGCGAGCATCAGGCCGAAAGTCACCAGCACCGCGCCCACCAGCAACACGACGTCTCGGACGCGCGCCCGGCTCGGGTACAGCCGGGCCACGCCCTTCGCGTCCATCAGGATCTCGCCCACGCGGAGCCGGACGAGGAACGTCGACGACATGCCGCGGCGACCCTTGTCCAAGAACTCCCGGAGGTTGCCGTGGGTCCCGACGGCCACGATCAGCTCGGCCCGCAGCTCGTGCGAGAGCAGGAACGCGACGTCCTCGCTCGTCCCCGCCGAGCGCACCTCGACGTGCGGGATCTCGAGACGCTCGAGACGAGCCCGGCCGGGGGCGCGCCCGTCCGGGTACGCGTGGAGGATGACCTCGGTCGGCATCCGCCGACGCCGGCGGATCACCTCCAGGGCCCGGTCCGAGATGCTGTCCATATCGCCCACCACGACATCGGGCGTGTAGCCCGTGTCGAGCAGTGCGTCCGCGCCTCCGTCCACACCGACCAGCACGGGCCTCACGTCGCGGATGTAGGAGCGGAGGGCACCGAGGTCCTCCCGGTATCCGTACCCGCGGACGACCACCAGGACGTGGCGACCGGCCATCTGATGATCGAGCTCCGGGAGGCCGGCGCCGCCGAACAGCAGGTCCCGCTCCTCCCGCATGTACTCGAGGGTGTTGCGGGCGAAACCCTCGAATCGGTCGTCCACGGCCTCCCGCGCGGACTCCATGTCCTCCAGGATCGAGGCGCGATCCTGCCGGATCCCCACGGCCACCAGCCGGTCGCCGGCGAAGAGACGATCGTCCTCCAGGCGGACGGGGTCTCCTTCCCGGACCTTCCGCAGGACGAGCGGGCCGACCCGGTCGACGAGCGGGACGCCCGCCTCTTCCAGGATCATCGGTCCGAGGTTCGGGTAGCGGCCGCTGATCGACGGGGCCGCGTTCACGACGGCGGCCACGCCGGCGCGCACGAGCGCCTCGGCCGCAACCCGGTCGAGGTCTTCGTGATCGATCACGGCGAGGTCGCCCGGCTGGACCCGCGCGACGAGCTCCTTGGTCCGGCTGCCCACCCGCGCCCGGCCGCCGGCCTGGCTTCGCGAGCGCGTGGATCTGCGCCGAAGCAGCTTGGAGGCCAACCCGTCCCTTCCCGGACCGGGACCGTCCCGGCCGTCCAACGACTGGGTTCGAGCGTATCCGAGAGCGGACCTCAGCTGACGGGGGCTGCCCGGAGCTCGAGTATCTCCGCACGGTGCCGATCCGCCTCGGCGAGCAGCTCTTCGGCGTGGGAGACGGCGCTCTCGCTCCCCGTGAGGCCGGCGAGCATCCGGGAGAGCTCCTCGGCCCGTGCCACTCCCTCGAGGAGGTCGACGGCGGCCGTCCCTTCGTCCTTCGTGACCCGGAGATGGCGGTCCGCGAAGCAGGCGATCTGGGGCAGGTGCGTCACGACGAGCACCTGACGCCCCGCGGCGAGCCGCGCGAGGCGGCGGCCAACGGCCAGGCCGGCCTGCCCGCCGATCCCGGCGTCGACCTCGTCGAACACGATCGTCCCGACGTCGTCGAGATCGGCCAGGACGCTCCGGCAGGCCACCATCACCCGGGAGAGCTCGCCACCCGATGCTGCCTTGGCCAGCGGCCGCAGGGGCTGGCTCGGGGACGGCGAGAACCAGAGCTCCGCGCGCTCGGCGCCGCCGGGCCCCGGATCCGGGAGCGCGGTGAGCCGCACCTCGAACGTCGCCCCCGGCATCCCGAGCTCCCCGAGCTCCGCGCGAACCGCCTCCTGAAGGAGCGGCGCCGCGGCCGACCGCCCTGCGGTAACGGTGGCGGCTCGATCGCGCGCCTGCTCGGTCACGTTCGCGAGATCGGCCTCGAGCTCGGCGATCCGGTCGTCCGCCCCCGCGAGGGTCCCGAGTCGTTCGGAGGCCTCCACGAGGAACGCCGCGACGTCGGCGTCGGTGGGTCCGTACTTCCGCTGCAGTTGCTTCAGCGCCGCGATCCGCTCCCGGACCGCCTCCAGCCGCTCGGGGTCGGGCAGCAGGGCCTCCCCGTACGCTCGCACGTCACGCGCGAGCTCCGCGCTCTCGACCGCCAGGGCCCGCGCCCGCGCCGCCACCTCCGCCGCCGTCGCGTCGAGCTCGGCGGCGCCTTCCAGCACGGAGGCCAGGGCAGCCGCGGCATCCGCGATCCCCGCTTCTCCCGTCAGCGCCCGTTCCGCCGCGACCGCCTGCTCCGTGAGCCGCTCCACGTGCGCGAGCCGGCCCTCCTCGACGGCGAGCTCGTCGCTCTCGCCGTCGAGGGGCCCGACACCCTCGATCTCGTTCACCTGATAGGCGAGGAGATCCAGCTCCCGCTCCCGCCCGCGTGCGGCCTCCTGGAGCGCATCGAGCTCGGCACGGACGATCCTCGACCGGTCGTGCACCTCGCGGTAAGCGCCCAGTGCGACGACATGCGCATCGCCGGCGAACCGGTCGAGGAACCCTGTCTGGGCGACCGGTGCGAGTAGTCGCTGTGACTGACCTTGCCCGTGATGCTCGACGAGCACGGCGCCGAGCTCGGCCAGCGCCGAGGCCGTGGCGAGCTGGCCGCCGATGCGCGCGGTCGATCGCCCGTCCCGCGCGATCGACCGCGCGAGGATGACCTCGCCGTCCTCCGCCCACTCGCCGGCGTCGTCGGTGGCGTCGAAGCGCGCTTGGACCCTCGCCGCGGCGCCGCCCTCTCGGACGAGCGAGGCAGAGCCTCGCTCGCCCAGGGCGAGCAGCAGGCCGACGGTCACCATCGTCTTGCCGGCGCCCGTCTCTCCGGTCAGCACGTTCAGCCCGGGGGCGAGCTCGAGCTCGAGATCGGCGATCACTCCGAGGCCGCTGATGTGGAGCTCGCGCAGCACGGCGGCGATGCTAGTGCTCCGCTCCGACATCGGGCCCCCTCGTGTCCGGCGGATCACCTGGAAGGTCGAACTTGTCCCGGACGCGCGAGAGGAACCCGGGTCCATCGTCCTTCGCCACCAGGCGCGCCGGTCGTGGTGCCGCCAGGATCCGGATCCTCGAGCCGACCGGCAGCTCGATCCCCTCCCTGCCGTCCGCGGACAGGACGCCGGGCTCGTCCCCAACCACCTGCAGCGTCACGACCTGTCCGGCACCGAGCACGAACGAGCGATCGAACACCATGTGGGCGGCGATCGGCGTCACCACGAGACACGGCACGCCGGGACTCACGATGGGACCGCGGGCCGAGAAGGAGTACGCCGTCGATCCGGTGGGCGTCGCGACGATCACCCCGTCGGCGGAGAACGTGGTGATGTATTCATCGCCGACGTGCACCGCGAGCCGCACGAGGCGGTGCCGCGTCCACTTCTCGACCATGATCTCGTTCATCGCCCACTGGACGGGGAACGGGGCGCCGTCCGCCGGCTCGGCCATCACGGCCAGCCGCTCCTCCACGCGGGCACGGCCCTCCAGCGCGGCCCGCACGAGCGCGGTGGCATCCCGTCCGGGCTCGATCTCGGTGAGGAAGCCGAGCCGCCCGACCTTCACGCCGAGGACGGGGCAGTCCGCCTCCGCCGCGACGCGGGCCGCCCGCAAGAACGTGCCGTCGCCGCCGACCGAGACGACCAGGTCCGGTCGCTCGTTCTGGACGTCGGCGGGGTCCCGCGCGATCCGCGTCCGCACCGCCCCTCCCTCGAGGTCGCGGCGGAGCTCCTCCGCCGTCTCGACGGCGGTCGGGCGACCCTCGTGGACGACGAAGGCGACGAGGCTCATCCGCCCAGCTTCCCCGCGGCGCCGATCACGGCGTCGACGTCGAGCGTGCCGGTCTCTCCGCCCTCCCTCGCGTGGAGCAGGAACTCCACGTTGCCCGCCGGCCCCTTCACGGGAGACGGGATCACGCCCGCGGTGGCTGCTCCGGCGGCGCGCGCGGCCTCGGCGACGGCCTCGATCGTCCGGCGCCAGACACCTGGATCCCGCACGACGCCACCGCGCCCGACCTCCTCCCGTCGGGCCTCGAACTGCGGTTTGACGAGAAGCACGAGATCGGCGAGCGGTTCCGCCGCTCGCATCAACGGCGGAACGGCGAGACGGAGCGAGATGAAGGACAGGTCGGCCGTCACGAGCGAAGGGCGGCGCGGGAGCACGTCCGGGCGAAGCTCGCGGACGTTCGTCTTCTCGAGGACGGTCACGCGCGGGTCGGTCCGCAGCTCCCACTCGAGCAGGCCGGAGCCGACGTCGAGCGCGACGACGTGTCGCGCGCCCCGCTGCAGCAGGCAATCGGTGAACCCGCCCGTGGAGGCGCCGGCGTCCAGGCAGTCGCGGCCCGACGGATCGATCTCGAAGGCGTCGAGGGCGGCCGCGAGCTTCTCGCCTCCGCGGGAGACGAAGGGGCGCGCCGGAGCGGCAAGGACGAGCGCCTCGTCGGCGCCCACCAGGGTCGTGCTCTTGGTCGCCGGCGCGCCCCTCACCCTCACGTGGCCCGCGCGCACGGCCTCCTGGGCCTCCGCCCGACTCTCGGCCAGCCCGCGGCGCACGAGCTCGGCGTCCAGGCGGCGGCGACCCACGCGATCGGTCCGATCAGGAACCGCTCGAGGACGTCCGGCGGGTGCGCGTTGTCGCGCGGACAGCCGTCTTCGTGCCCGCGGCAGGCTTCCGGGTCGAGGCCTTCCGCGTCGCCGTCTTCCGCGTAGCCGTCTTACGGCTCGCCGAGCGACCCGACGCGGTCATCCCCGCCGTCCGCTCGAGGTCTCGCACGCGCTTCCGCAACGCGTCGAGCTCGTCCTGGGTCGCCGCACCCATCGACCGCATCTGCTGCGACACCTCGTGGCGGACGGTGTCGCGGAGCCGCTGCGAGAGCTGGATGAGCTCGCCGGCCGTCTTCGCCACCTGCTCCTTGGCCGCGCCGGGCTCCAGGTACCGCTTGGCGAGCTGCTGTGCCTTCGCCGGGCTGAGCTGGCCGATCAGAGCCTCGAAGGTCTTCCGGATCTCGTCGATCGCCACCGTGTCCACCCTCCTGTGCGTTCGTGACGTCCTCGGGCAGGATACCCCTCGACCCTCCCGGACATGCCCTCAGACCAGGCCGGAGAGGTCCTCGACGACGATCGTCGGTTCCGCCTCGGCGCGCTCGATGTCTCCGCAGACGCTCGCACCGGTCAGCACCAGGGCCGAGTCCCACCCGAGCCGGGCGGCGCCCACGATGTCGGTGTCGAGACGGTCCCCGACGACGAGGGGGCGGCCTCCGCCCGCGGATGCCAGCGCACGCTCGAACAATGCTGCCTCCGGCTTGCCGAAGACCTCGCCGCGCACCCCGGTGGTCGTCTCGATCGCAGCGAGAAGGGCCCCTGCCCCCGGCCACGACTCGCCGTCCGGTGCCGGGAACGAGGGGTCGGCGTTCGACGCCACCAGGGGAACCCCTCCACCCACGAGGACGGAGGCGTCCTTCAGCTTGGTGTAGTCGGCGCCGCGATCGAACCCCACCACGACGGCGTCGACGGCGATCCCCGAGGCATCGACGGACCGGATGCCTGCCTCGGCGAGCGCCTCCAGCAGACCCTCCTCACCGATCACGAACGCGGAGCTCGTCCCTCGCTCGGCGAGGACCGTCGCCGTGGCGATGGCCGACGTGACGACCTCCTCGGGCTCGGCCGCCATCCCCACCGACACCAATCGCTCCGCGACCTGCGCCGGCGTCCGGCTCGAGTTGTTGGTGAGGAAGGCGATGCGCTTGCCCGCCGCGCGGAGGGCCGCGACCGCCTCGGCCGATCCCGGGATCGGCTCCGGCCACCGGTAGAGGACACCGTCGAGATCCAGGAGGACGGCGTCGTAGGGGTCCGCGAGCACCCGCTCAGGCCGAGAGTCGTTCGAGGACCCGAACGTAGTCCGGTACATCTGGCCGCAGGACGACGGCGAGCTTCGCGTGCCCCCGGGCACGCGAGCGCTGGCCCGTACGTTCGCAGGCGAGCGCGAGCGCGAAATGCGCGTAGTCGTCGGATGGGTTGAGCTGTACCGCCTTCGCGAACTCACGCCGGGCCTGCGACGCGCGGCCGCACGCGTAGAACGCGCGACCGAGCGCTTCGCGGATCGACGCCTTCTCGGGCTCGAGCAGCTTGGCCCGCGACAGCAGCATCACGGCTTGGTACGGATGGCCGCCGGAAAGCATCGATCGCCCGCGCGCGTAGAGGTCGTACGCCGACTCGTGTTCCTCGTCCGTCTCCGCCATCACCCGTCACCTCGCCGGTCGCGACGAACGCGCGACGACTCCCGCTCGTCCGACGTTAGCAGCGGCAGGCGGGAACGTGGGCGTCCGGGGCCGGCCGATCGCTCACGCGGCCGGTTGCTCGAGCTTCTTGATCCCGGTGGCCACCACCTCCGTCAGGCTCCGGGCTCCCGCTCCGCTCCGATAGAACCGCCGGACGAGCTGGCCGTGCACGAGCACGGCGTCGCCCTTGGCGATCCCGTCGACGGTACGCGCGCCGACCGTGGCGTGCCACGCCGCGACCGGCAGGGGGAGGAGGCGCCTTCCCGCCTCCGGAACGGAGAGTCGGAGCTCGGTGACCTCGTCTCCCGATGGCATCCGGCGCTGGACCGGATCGGCAGCGACCGTGCCGGCGAGCACGACGACATTGACCGTCACCACTGTGCCCCCTCTCCTGTACCGACGCGACCCTACCGCGCGACACCGACACGCCCTGCGACACTGGCCGGGTGAAGGATCAGCCGCCCGTCGCGTTCGCCGTCGCCGACGGCATCACGGCGATCGACACGTTCATGGGCGGCCGGGCTCGGTACACCGCCGCCTACCTCCTCGAGGCGACCGAGACCGCGCTGGTCGAGACGGGGCCCGGCACGTCCGTCGAGCCGGTCGCGGCAGCGCTGCGCTCGCTGGGGGTGGCCCCGGACGAGCTCGCCCACATCGTGTTGACGCACATCCACCTGGATCACGCCGGTGGCGTCGGCCAGCTCGCCGAACGCTTCGCGGGCGCCACCGTCTGGGTGCACGAACGGGGCGCGCCCCACCTCGTCGACCCCACCCGCCTCGTCGCGAGCACCGCGCGTGTCTGGGGGGAGGCGGAGATGCGCGAGCTGTTCGGTCCGGCCGCACCCGTCGCGAGCGATCGCGTTCGGCCCCTTCGGGACACGGACACGATCGCGCTGGGCGACCGCCAGCTCTCGGTCCTCGACACGCCCGGGCATGCGTCGCATCACGTGGCGCTCGTCGACTCCCGCACGGGCGGGGTCTTCACCGGTGACGCCCTCGGGATCCACGTCCCCGATCTGCCGGTGCTCCGCCCGGCGACGCCGCCCCCCGAGTTCGACCTCGAGCGCTATGTCGCCTCGATCGAGCGGATCCGTGACGCCGCTCGATCGATCCTGTTCTTCGCCCATTTCGGCCCGCTCGCCGACGTCGGAGCCACCTGCGACCTCGCGATCCGCCGGGTGCGCGACTGGGCCGCGGTCGTGGAACACGCCCTGGAGGAGACCCAGGACCCGGAGGAGATCGCGTCCCGACTCGAGGCCGCGGCCCTCGAGGACGTCGAGACCGGGGCCGAAGCGACCCTCGACCTCCAGATGCTCGAGGACCGGTTGCGGCTGCTCTCCAGCATCCGGATGAACGCGCAGGGCCTGGCGCGCTACTGGCAGCGGCGCCAGGAGCGGGGAGAGGAGCGAGGGGAGGAGGACATCGGGCGCCGGGAGCGCTAGCTGATCGCGGCCAGACGCTCCGCGGCGTCGTACGCGCCCGGGTCATGCTGCATCACGCGGCGGAACTCCTCGGCGGCCTCCTGCTGGCGCCCCGCCCGCTCCAAGATGTCCCCCTTCACGTACCACAGGCGCAAGGTGTAGCCCTCCGACACGTCCTGGCGGGTCTTCGCCCGCCCGAGGAACGCGAGCGCCTCCGCGAACCGTCCCTGGTCCGCGAGCGCCGATGCCGCGACGATCACCGCCTCGGCCTTCGCTTCGTTGGGGACGCCCTTCACCCGCAGGACCTCCTCCGCCAAGGGAACCGCTTCGCGAGGTCGGCCGAGCCCCCGGAGGCTGTCCGCGATCAGGTGGTTCTGATCGGTCCGGCCGCTGATCCGCTTGTACGCCTTGAGCTCCGTGAGCGCGTCCTGCCACCGACCGAGGCCGTACATCGCGAGACCGAGGACCTCCCGTACCGCGCCCGACCGAGGTGCGAGCGCCTTCGCCTTCTCGGCTTCCGCGGCGGCGCCCTTCGGGTCGTCCCGATCGAGCAGCTCGATCGCGCGGGCCAGACGCGACATCGCGTCGCGGTCCTTGCCGGGGGGCGCGGTCCGGCGGACCTCGTCCTGGATCCCACGAGGCAGGTTGGAGATCGGCGCGGTGGCGCGGGGCCCACCGCGCCCCTTGGGACGGAACGCACCGGACATGTGGTCCAGCCTACGGAAACGCGAACGGGCCACCCCCGCGGGCGGCCCGTTCGTACGAAGTCTCGGCAGCGACCTACTCTCCCACTCCGTCTCCAGAGCAGTACCATCGGCGCTGGAGGGCTTAACTTCCGGGTTCGGGATGGGACCGGGTGTTCCCCCTCCGCCATGGCCACCGAAACAGCCTGTCCCCGACGGCGATGCCGATCGAAGGACGATGGCGAGGATGCGCCCCGAGCAGAGCTCGGAACACGATAGCGAGCGCGAGCGAGAGTCAAGTCCTCGGCCTATTAGTACGGGTCAGCTCCACACGTTGCCGCGCTTCCACTTCCCGCCTATCAACCTCGTGGTCTGCGAGGGGCCTTACCTGGTCGAGCCAGTGGGAGATCTCATCTCGAGGTGGGCTTCGCACTTAGATGCTTTCAGCGCTTATCCCGTCCGAACGTGGCCAACCAGCCATGCCGCTGGCGCGACAACTGGCACACCAGAGGTTCGTCCACCCCGGTCCTCTCGTACTAGGGGTAGCTCCTCTCAAATCTCCTGCGCCCACAGCGGATAGGGACCGAACTGTCTCGCGACGTTCTAAACCCAGCTCGCGTGCCTCTTTAACGGGCGAACAGCCCGACCCTTGGGACCTGCTCCAGCCCCAGGATGAGACGAGCCGACATCGAGGTGCCAAACCCTGCCGTCGATATGGACTCTTGGGCAGGATCAGCCTGTTATCCCCGGCGTACCTTTTAGCCGTTGAGCGACGACCCTTCCACATGGAGTCGTCGGATCACTAGGCCC
>JBOGVD010000043.1:0-27392 GCA_050696355.1 Actinomycetota bacterium | reverse complement strand
TCGTCGTGAGCGCCGTGGGACGACGTCCGGGGGGCCCCCACCCCGCGCGTCGGACGTTCCAGGCGCTCCGCATCGCGGTCAACCGGGAGCTCGAGGAGCTCGCCGCCTCCCTGCCTCGGGCGGTCGGACTCCTCGGCCCCGGTGGCCGCGTGGTCGTGCTCTCCTACCACTCCCTCGAGGACGGGATCGTGAAGCGCGCGTTCCGCGACGACGAACGGCTCCAGGTGCTCACCAAGAAGCCGCTGCGCCCCTCGCCCGAGGAGACGGCCCGCAACCCGCGTGCCCGCAGCGCCAAGCTTCGGGCCGCCGAGCGACTCGGGGAGGCCGCATGAGCCTGCCCGCGCGCGAGGCGGAGCGATGGACGACGCCCGCCCCGCACCCCGTCCGACGTCGTGCGGCCGACCCCGCACGCTCGCCCGGGACGCGTCCGCCGGTCCCCAACCCTCCCCATCCCCACCGGCGGACGCGTCGCGGGCACCACTCCGCGTTCTGGGTGTTCACGGCGGTGGTCGTGTCCTCCCTGGTGGTGGGCCTCGTCGCCGTGAACGCGATGCGCGTCGACGCCGCGTACCGAAGCCGGTCCCTCGACGAACAGGTTCGGCTCCTCAGCGATGAACGCCGGACCCTCGTGAACGACGTGGCGCGCCTCTCCTCTCCTTCGCGGATCGGCCGATGGGCCCGCGCGCGGGGCCTCGTGCACCCGGCATCGGGAGACGTGGTGATCCTTCAGGTCCCCGGCGCGGCCGGCGCCGCGTCGTCGCCGGCCGAGGTCGGGGAGTGAAGCGTCCGCCCGCCGGGCGCCTCGTGGCGCTCCTCGCGGCGATGACGCTGGCCCTCGTGGGGGTCGGTGCCAGGCTCGTGACCCTCCAGATCGGCGGCCATCACGCGCTCGCCGCCCAGGGCCTCAGCCAGCGGGTCCATCCGACCGACCTTCCCGCCGAACGGGGCGCGATCGTCGACCGCACGGGCGTGCCCCTCGCGATCACGCTGGAGGCACGGGACGTCTACGCCGATCCGCGCTACGTCACGGACCCGATCGGCGAGGCGGCGAAGATCGCCCGGGTGCTCGACCTCCGTCCCCGCGAGGTCGAGCGAGAGCTGCGGACCGCCGGCGCCACGTTCGTCTACCTGGCTCGTCAGGTGGACGTCGGGGTCGCCGATCGTCTCGAGGCCCTCGGCCTGCCGGGCATCGGGTTCCTCGAGGTCCCCAAGCGCTCTTACCCGGCGGGTCCGCTCGCGCCACAGGTCCTCGGCTTCGTCGGGATCGACGCGACCGGCCTGGCGGGGCTCGAGTTCGAGTACGAGGAGATCCTCGCGGGCACGCCGGGCGCGCGGACGGTGGAGCTGTCGGCCGACGGCCTCCCGATCGCGAGCGGGACGGAGATCGTGCAGCTGGCGGTGCCCGGCCGCACCCTCGTCACCACGCTCGACCGCGAGGTGCAGTACCTCGCCCAGGACGCGCTTCGGCGCGCGGTGAAGGAGCACCACGCCAAGGGCGGGACGATCGTGGTCATGGACGCGAGGACCGGCGACGTCTACGCGATGGCGAGCTATCCCTGGTTCGACCCCAACGCCTTCGAAGGAGCGGACCGCGACGCGATCCGGAACCGGGCGGTCACCGACATGTTCGAGCCGGGTTCGGTGAACAAGGTCGTGACCGCGGCCGCGGCGCTCGAGAGCGAGGCCGTCGGCCTGCAGGAGATCTTCGACGTGCCGTGGTGGATGGAGGTGGGCGGGTACACCGTGAACGACTCCCACGAGCACCCGGTCCAGCAGATGACCCTCGGCGACATCGTGGCCCAATCGAGCAACATCGGATCCGCGATGGTGGCCGATCGTGTCGGCAGCGCGGAGCTCGCATCGGTCCTCGCGCGCTTCGGCTACGGCAGTCCGACCGGCGTGGGGTTCCCCGGTGAGGCAGGCGGCGTCGTGCCCGATCTCCAGAACTGGACGGACATCACGCGGGCCACCGTGTCCTACGGGCAGGGCATCTCGATGACGCCGCTCCAGATGGCCGCGGTCTACGCCACCGTGGCGAACGACGGGATGTGGGTGCAGCCTCGGCTCGTCCGGGGGACGTCAGGGTCCACCGGTGCGATCGAGCACGCGCCCGGCATCGAGCCGCGCCGCGTGCTCTCCGAGGAGACCGCCACCATGCTCACCAGGATGCTCGCATCCGTCGTGTCGACGGGCACGGGCGGCGCGGCCGAGATCCCGGGCTATCAGGTGGCGGGCAAGACCGGCACGGCCCGCAAGCTGGTCGACGGCCGGTACGTCCGGCGGTACATGGCCTCCTTCGTGGGCTTCCTTCCCGCCTCGGATCCTCGTGTCGTGATCGCCGTGTCGATCGACGAACCGACCACCGTCTACGGCGGGGTCGCCGCCGCCCCCGTCTTCTCCGAGATCGCCCGCCACGTGATCCAGCGACTGGCGATCCCCGCCGCCCCGCGCGTCTCGCTGCCGCCCTTCGCGTCGGACCTCTAGCTCGTTGCGCGGCCCGGGCACGGCCCGCCGGTACCCTGAACGGCGGTGAGACCTCTTCCCCAGGTGTCGTTGTCCGCCGCGGCGGCCGCCGCCGTCGGCTCGGAGATCCGCGGCGACGACACCGTCGCGCTCCGCGACGTCGCCTTCGACTCTCGCGACGTCGCCCCCGGGGCGCTCTTCTTCTGCGTGCGAGGCGCGACCGTCGACGGGCACCGGTTCGGGGAGGAGGCGGTCGGGGCCGGGGCCGCCGCGCTCGTGGTCGAGCGATGGCTCGAGCTCGACGTCCCGCAGGTCCGCGTGCGCTCGGTGCGCGACGCGATGGGGCCGATGTCGGCCGCCGTGTTCTCGGAGCCGTCGCGCTCGCTCACGGTGGTCGGGGTGACCGGCACGAACGGCAAGACCACCGTCGTCCACCTCCTCGACGCGATCTTCCGCGGAGCGGGATGTCGCACCGGCGCGATCGGGACGGTCGGCGCCCACGTGGACGGCGAGCCGGTGGCGTTCCCGAGGACGACGCCGGAAGCGCCCGACCTCCAGCGTGTGCTGGCGAGGATGCGCGACGCCGGCGTGACGGGGGTCGCGATGGAGGTCTCGTCCCACGCCCTCGATCTGGGACGCGTGGCGGGGGTCCACCTCGACGCCGCCGTGTTCACCAACCTGTCCCACGATCACCTGGACCATCACGGCACGATGGAGTCGTACTTCGCCGCGAAGGCCTCGCTGTTCGCGCCCGAGCGAGCGGCGCACGCCGTCGTGAACCTCGACGACCCCTGGGGGCGGCGTCTCCTCGACGTCCCCCTGCCGCTCACCACGTACGGACGGGACGCCGCCGCCGACGTCCGGGCCGAGGACGTCCGACCGACCCCGGTGGGACTCAGCTTCCGGCTCGGCGACCGGGACGTGACCAGCTCCCTGCGCGGTGCGTTCAACGTGTCCAACTGCCTCGCGGCGCTCGCGGCGGCAGGGGTGGTCGGCATCGCCGAGGACGACGCGATCCGCGGCCTCGCGGGGGCGGGGCACGTCCCGGGAAGGATGGAGCCGGTCGATGCCGGTCAGAGATTCCTGGTGGTGGTGGATTACGCCCACACGCCGGATAGCATCCGAACCGTGCTTGCCGCGGCACGCCCGTTGGCGACGGGCCGGGTGATCGTCGTCTTCGGTTGCGGTGGTGACCGTGACCGCGCGAAGCGGTCCCCGATGGGGGCGGCGGCGACAGAGGGAGCTGATCTCACGGTCATCACCACCGACAATCCGCGCTCCGAGGACCCCGAGGCGATCATCGCCGAGGTGGAACGCGGCGCGGCCACCGGCGGCGGCCGGTACGTCGTCGAGCCCGACCGGCGCGCGGCGATCCGGCTCGCCCTGGCCGAAGCGCGCCCCGGCGACGTGGTCGTCGTTGCGGGCAGGGGCCACGAGCAGGCGCAGGAGCTCGCGGACAGATCCCTCCCGTTCGACGATCGCGCCGTCGTCCGGCAGGAGCTCGAGGCGATCGGGGGAGCGACGTGAGGCCCCGTCGACTCTCTGACGTGGCGCGGGCCGTGGAAGGAACGCTCGAGGGCGACGACGTCGAGGTCCGGTCGGTGTCGACGGATTCGCGCGAGGTGGGCAGCGGCTCCCTGTTCGTCGCGCTGGTCGGCGACCGGACGGACGGGCATCGCTTCGTCGACGAGGCGTTGGCGGGCGGCGCCGCGGCGGCGATCGTCGGCGATCACGACGTGCGAGCCGGCGCGTCGCTCGTGCGGGTGGGATCCACGAACGAGGCCCTGATGCGACTGGCCGCCGACGAGCGTCGCTCGATGGGCGGCACCGTCGTCGGGATCACGGGCGCCAACGGGAAGACATCGACGAAGGACATGGCGGCAGCCGTCGTGCGGACGCGGTTCCGGGTCCACGCGAGCCCCGGGTCGTTCAACAACGAGGTCGGCCTGCCGCTCACCCTCCTGGGCGCGCCGGTCGACACGGAGGTCGTCGTGGCCGAGATGGGCGCTCGTCGACTCGGGGACGTGAAGCTCCTGTCGGGGATCGCCCGGCCCGACGTCGTCGTCGTGACGAACGTCGGCGTCGCGCACATGGAGGTGTTCGGCTCGTGGGCATCGATCGTCGAGGCCTCCGCCGAGCCCGTCGACGCGCTCGGGCCCGAGGGGCTCGCGATCTTGAACGCGGACGATCCGGTGGTGATCGGCTACGTGGACCGGTGTCCCGGCGAGGTGGCGACGTTCGGCGCGCGCGCGGAGGCCGACGTGCGAGCGACGGAGATCGCGCTCGACCGCGACGGGAGGGCGTCGTTCGGGCTCGCGGCCGACGGCGCGCAGGTCCCGGTCACGCTCGCGGTCCCCGGCGAGCACATGGTCGCCAACGCCCTCGCCGCGGCGGCGGTCGGGCGAGCGATGGGGATCCCGCTGCGGGACGCGGCGCTCGCGCTGGCGGAGGCAGGGGTGTCCCGCTGGCGGATGGAGACGTTCACGACGGACGGCGGCGTCCGGGTGCTGAACGACGCGTACAACGCGAACCCCGAGTCGATCGCCGCGGCGCTGCGGGCCGCGCGCTGGATGGCCGGCGAGGGGCGGTTGATCGCCGTGCTCGGGGAGATGGCCGAGCTCGGCGAGATCGCCGCCGAGGAGCACGATCGGGTGGGCGAGCTCGCTGCCCGGATCCGGGTGGATCGCTTGATCACCGTGGGGGACGTGGCTCGCACGACCGCGCGGGCGGCTCTCCGGGAGGGGATGACACCGTCGGACGTCGCCAGCTACGACAGCGCCGACGGAGCCCTGGCGGACGTACGGCGTTCCGTGCGCTCGGGCGACCTGGTGCTGTGCAAGGGCTCCCGGGTGGCCGGACTCGAGACCGTGGCGGAGGCACTGCGGTGATCTCGATCCTCGTGGCGGGCGCCGTGGCCCTGGCGGTCACGCTGCTCGGGACCCCGGTCGCGATCCGGACGTTCCGTGTCCTGGGGTGGGGCCAGCGGATCCGCGAGGACGGCCCGCACACCCACTTCGAGAAGGTCGGCACGCCCACGATGGGCGGTATCGTGATGCTCGGGGCGCTCGTCGTCGCCTACCTCGCGACGCGGTTCACCCTGGCGGCCGGCGTGAAGTTCACGCCCACGGGGTTGGCGTTGATCCTCGCGGCCGCCGGGTTCGGCCTCGTCGGGTTCGTCGACGACTACCTGAAGGTCCGACGACAGCGATCGCTCGGCCTGTCGAAGGCCCAGAAGTTCATCGGAACCGCGGTCGTCTCGGCGCTGTTCGCGGTCGTGGTGTCGCAGTTCTCGGGCGACACGGGCACGGCGACGAGCCTGTCCTTCGTCCGGCCGACCGGGCTCGAGTTCGGCATCTTCTTCTCGGTCTGGGTCTTCGTCATCCTCACCTCGTCCTCGCATGCGATGAACCTGACGGACGGGCTCGACGGGCTGGCGGCCGGTTCGACGATCCTCGTGTTCGCGGGCTACCTGTTCATCGCGTTCTGGCAGTTCCGGCACACGTGCGACGAGCTGACCGGCCAGGCCGGGGCCGCGTGCTACGAGGTGGACCTCCTCGCGATGCAGGACACCGCGATCATCGCGGCCGCGATGATGGGCGCCGCCGCCGGGTTCCTGTGGTGGAACGCCGCGCCCGCGCGGATCTTCATGGGCGACACGGGCTCGCTCGCCCTCGGCGGGCTGCTCGGCGCGCTCGCGATCACGACGAACACCCAGCTCCTCCTCATCATCCTCGGCGGCCTGTACGTGATCGAGACGATGTCGGTCATCATCCAGGTGATCTCCTTCCGCGGCTTCGGCCGCCGGTTGTTCAGGATGTCGCCGATCCACCATCACTTCGAGCTCGCCGGATGGCCCGAGTTCACCGTGATCGTTCGCTTCTGGATCATCGCGGGGCTGTGCGTCGCCGTCGGGCTCGGCGTGTTCTACGCCGACTTCATCACCCGCGGGGGACTCGGGTGAGCGGGCGCTTCGCCGGCGAACGGGCGGTCGTGGTGGGGGCGGGCGTCGCGGGGGCGGGCGCGGCCCGTGTCCTGCTCGCGGAGGGCGCCACCGTGCGCATCACCGAGGCCAGACCCGAGTCGGACGTGCCGGTGCTCGGTGAGCTGGTGGGATCGGGGATCGAGGTCCGGGCGGGCGGGCACGCACCCGAGCATCTCGACGACGCCACGCTGGTGATCACGGGACCGGGCGTCCCGCCAGACGCCGAGATCCTGCGATGGGCCCGGGACCGTGGCCTCCCCGTGTGGGGGGAGATGGAGCTGGGCTCCCGCCTCGCCCGCGTCCCCTACCTCGCCGTCACCGGCACGAACGGCAAGACGACCGTCACGTCCATGATCGAGGCCTGTCTGCGGACGGCCGGTCTCGACGCGCTCGCCTGCGGCAACATCGGCGTGTCCTTCCCCGAGGCGGCTCGGGAGGGGCGCGACGTGCTCGTGGTCGAGGTGTCGAGCTTCCAGCTCGCCCTCCAGGAGTCGTTCCACCCGTCGATCTCGGTCCTGCTGAACGCCGCGCCCGACCATCTCGACTGGCACGGCACGTTCGACGCGTACCTGGCGGCGAAGCGGCAGGTGCACGCAGGCCAGACCGGCACGGACATCCACGTCGGCAACCGTGACGATCCGGTGGCGGCCGAGATCTCCTCGACGGCCGCGTGCGAGGTCCGCTGGTTCCGTCGAGGGATCCCCGAGGACGGCGAGGTCGGCTACGAGGGCGACGAGCTGGTCGCGAGGATCGGGGGACGGCACCCGCTCGGCAGGATCGAGCGCGTCACGGCCGGGTACCGCGAGGACGCCGCCGCGGCCGCGGCCGTCGCGCTCGCCTACGGCGTGGAGCCCCCCGCCGCCGCGGCCGCGCTGGCCCGGTTCCGGCCCGGTCCTCATCGAGGGGAGGTCGTGGCGACGGTCGAAGGGGTGCGCTTCGTCGACAACTCGAAGGCGACGAACGTCCACGCCGCCGCCGCGGCGATCGACGATGCCGGCGACGCGGTCCTGATCGCGGGCGGCCGCGCCAAGGGTGCGGATCTCTCGCCGCTCCGTGCCCACGCGGGTCGGCTGCGCGCCGTCGTCGCGATCGGCGAGTCGGCCACCGACGTCGTCGCGACGTTCGAGGGCGTCGTGCCCGCGGCGACCGCGAGGTCGATCGAGGACGCGGTGCGCGACGCGTTCGCCGCCGCGCGACCCGGCGACACGGTCCTGCTCGCGCCGGCGTGCGCCAGCTGGGATCAGTTCGCCGACTACGCGGAGCGGGGGGACCGGTTCGCCGCGGCGGCGAGGTCGCTGCGGGCGGAGGCGGCGACCCGTGGCTGATCGCACCGTCGTCCGCCGCCGGTCGAAGACAGCGCCCGATCGAGCGGCGCATCTCCGTCTCGTGCGAACCGAGGACCTGCTCCGCCCCGCGAGCGCGGCCGCGATGGCGCGCCGGAACCTGACGCTGCTCCTCGCCCCCACGGCGCTCCTGACCGTGATCGGGCTGATCATGATCCTGTCGGCGGGCTCGATCTCCGCCGTGGAGGGCTACGGGACCAGCTTCTGGTACTTCAACCGGCAGACGCTGTACGCCGTGGCCGGCGTCGCCGGGCTCGTGATCGCGGCGCGGATGCCGTACTCCTTCTGGCGGCGGGCCGCGATCCCGGTGCTGCTCGTGGTGCTCCCGCTCATGCTCCTCACGCTCCACCCCTCCGTCGGCTCATCCCTCTACGGCGCGTCCCGATGGATCGACCTCGGACCGATCACGCTGCAGCCGGCCGAGTTCGCGAAGCTGCTCACGATCGCCTCGGCGGCGGCGATCCTGTCCCGGCCCTGGAAGGACCTCAGCCGCGCGCGGGACGTCTTCCTCCCGCTGGGTCCGCTCGTGCTGATCGTCGCCGGCGTGGTCCTCCTGCAGCGCGATCTGGGGACGACGCTGATCATCTGCGGGAGCGTGTTCCTCGTCCTGTTCGCGGCGGGCGTCCGCCTCCGCTCCCTGCTGTGGACCGGCCTGGCGGCGCTGGGCGTGACGGCCTGGTTCATCTTCCGGACCGCGTACCGGCGGACGCGGTTCCTCGAGGCGTGGCTCAACTGGGAGCTCGATCCGAGCGGCGCGGGCTGGCAGCTGCGGCAGGGGCTGATCGCGCTTGGCTCCGGAGGCTGGTTCGGCATCGGCCTGGGGAACAGCCGGCAGAAGTGGGACTACCTCCCGAACGCGCACAGCGACTTCGTCTTCGCGGTGCTTGGGGAGGAGCTCGGCTTGGTCGGGGCCGTGGCGGTCCTGTTCCTCTTCGGGGTGCTGCTCCTCGCCGGGGTCCGCATCGCCCTGAACGCGCCGGACACGTTCGGGCGGCTCCTGGCGGCGGGGATCACCGGCTGGATCGGGCTGCAGACCGTCATCAACCTCGGGGCCGTGACCGGGCTGTTGCCGATCACCGGCGTGCCGTTGCCGTTCCTGTCCTTCGGCGGGACCGCGCTCGTGGTGACGCTGGCCGGCGTCGGTGTGCTGGCGAGCGTCGCGCTCGACGGCGCGCGATCTGCGGGGAGGGGGCGCGGCCGGTCTCGCTCCGACGGGGGTCGGATCCGGCGGTGAGGGTCGTGATCGCCGGAGGCGGGACGGCGGGCCACATCTCTCCGTCCCTCGCCGTCGCGGACCGGCTGCGAGACGCCGGCGCGACGGTCGAGTTCGTCGGTTCCCCGTCGGGGCCGGAGGCAACGCTCGTGCCCGCAGCCGGCTACCGGTTCGCGGCCGTGCCGGCGGTGCCGTTCCGTCGCGAGATCTCGCTCCGCTCCGCGGCGGCGCCGTTCGTGGCGGTGCGGTCGGTGGCGGTCGCCCGCCCGATCGTGCGCGGCGCCGACGTCGTCGTCGGGATGGGAGGCTACGCGAGCATCCCTCCAGTGGTGGCCGCGCGGACCGTCGGCGTCCCCACGGTGCTGCACGAGCAGAACGCGGTGCCCGGCCTGGCGAATCGCCTCCTGGCCAGGCTCGCGACGGCGGTGGCGCTCACCTTCGAGGGCTCGCGCGACCGGTTCCCGGCGTCCCTGCGAGCCGAGATCACCGGGCTCCCGCTCCGGCGCGAGATCATGGGGGCCGTCAGTCGCCGCGAGCAGGTGGCGGAGGAGGCCAGGGCTGCGCTCGACCTCCGGACGGGACGGATCACGGTCTTGGTGACGGGGGGGAGCCAGGGCGCGCTCCACCTCGACCGGACGATCGCGGACGCGATCCCGTTGCTCGCCGGCCGTGCGGACCTCCAGCTCCTGATCCTTACGGGCGCTGAACACGGATCGGTCGTCGCCCCGGCGATCGAGGCCGGGATGGACCTGGTCGCGCGCGCCGTGCCGCACCTCGACCGGATGGAGCTCGCCCTCGCGGTGGCCGACCTCGCGATCGCCCGCGCCGGCGCGAACACGATCCACGAGCTCGCCGCCTGCGCGATCCCGTCGATCCTGGTCCCGTACCCGCACGCGACCGGCGACCATCAACACGCCAACGCGCAAGAGGTGGCGCGCGCGGGCGCGGCGGAGATCTATCCGGATCGGGACCTGACCCCCGCCGGGCTCGCGAGCCGGATCGTAGCGTTCGCGACCGATCCCGGGCGCCGGCAGGCGATGGGGGCGGCGGCGGCCCGGTGGGCGAAGCCCGACGCCGACGAACGCGTGGCCGCGCTCGTCCGATCGGTGGCGCGCCGATGAGCGAGCGACGCTACCGACCGCCTCCCCGGTCGATCCCGACGCTGGGGGTCCCGTCCCTCGAGGGCGTGCGCTCGCTCCACCTGATCGGCGTCGGGGGCGCCGGCATGCGGAACCTCGCCCGCCTGCTCCTGGCGCGAGGGATCGAGGTGTCGGGGTCGGACCTCCAGGACTCGGAGGGGTTGCGGGGTCTCGTCGCCGCCGGCGCGAGGGTCCGCGTCGGCCACGACGCGTCGGCGGTCGGCGACCCGGACGCCGTGGTGGTCTCGAGCGCGATCGGCGAGGACAACGCCGAGCTCGCGGCCGCGCGGGCCCGCGGCCTGCCGGTGTGGGCGCGACAGCAAGCGATCGCTGCGCTGGTGGCGACCCACCGCTCGATCGCGGTGGCGGGCACCACGGGCAAGACCACGACCACGTCGATGATCGCCGCGGTCCTCGAGCAGGCGGGCCTGGACCCGAGCTACCTCATCGGCGGGGATCTGAACGAGAGCGGGAGCGGGGCGAGGGCGGGGGACGGCGATCTGTTCCTCTTCGAGGCCGACGAGAGCGACGGCTCCTTCCTCCTCGCGGACCCGACGATCGGCGTGGTCACCAACGTCGAGCTGGACCACGTGGACTTCTACCCGGGAGGGGAGGAGGAGCTGCGACTCGCCTTCGCAGCGTTCTGCTCGCGCTCGGGGCGGGTCGTCCTGTGCGCCGACGACGAGGGCGCGCGCGTGGCCGCGGAGCTGGCGGACCACGACGTTGCCCCGGTCCGCTACGGGACGACGCCGGACGCCGACGTCCGCGTGGCGATCCGTTCCGCCGGCCCCGGTGGTGCCCGCGGGACCCTCACGGTCGACGGAGCCGAGGTCGACCTCACGCTCCGGGTCGACGGCGCCCACAACCTCGTGGATGCGGCCGCCGCGGTCGCGGTGAGCGGCCTCGTCGGCGTGCCCGCCGCCGACGCCGCCCGCTCCCTGGCCGACTTCGGCGGCGTCCGGCGCCGCTTCGAGCACCGGGGGACGGCGCGAGGCGCCGACTTCTTCGACGACTACGCGCACGTCCCGACGGAGCTGCGGGTCACGCTCGCCGTGGCACGCGCGCGGATGCCCGGCCGGCTGATCGCGCTCTTCCAACCCCACCGCTACTCGAGGACGCAGGCGCTCTGGCGGGAGCTCGGTGCGAGCCTGACCGAGGCCGATCTCATCGTCGTCACCGATGTCTACGGCGCGAACCAGGATCCCATCCCCGGTGTCACCGGCGCCCTCGTCGTCGAAGGGGTGCGGCGCGCGGCGCCGAGCCGGTCCGTCGTGTACGCGGCACACGGCGTGGAGGCGGTCTCGTTCCTCGCGGAGGAGGTCCGGGACGGCGACCTCGTGATCACGCTCGGGTGCGGGGACGTCTGGATGCTCGGCGACGCGGCCCTGGCGCGGATCGGTAGGGAGGATCGCGGTGCCTGACATCGCGGGAGCCGAACGCATCCTTCACGGCGCGGTGGGTCCGCAGGTCCGCGGGAGGTTCCCGCTCGCGCCGCTGACGAGCTTCCGGATCGGGGGTCCGGCCGCGCTCTTCGTCGAGGCCGAAGACGATCGCGCGCTCGAGGCCGTGGGCCGGGCCGCCGGCGAGACGGACGTCCCCGTGATGGTGATCGGGAAGGGATCGAACCTCCTGGTCGCAGACGAAGGGTTCCCGGGCATCGTGGTCCGGCTCGGCCGCGGGTACCGCTGGACGGGTCGTGACGGGGACGTCCTCACAGCCGGTGGCGCCATGCCGCTCCCCGCGCTCGCCGGGGTCGCGATGCGCCATCGCCTCGCCGGGCTCGAGTTCGGCGTGGCGATCCCCGCCAGCCTGGGCGGCGCGATCCGGATGAACGCCGGCGCGCACGCGCGGTCGATGTCGGACGTGGTCGAGCGGGTGGACGTGTTCACGCTGGCGGAGGGAACGCGGCGCTCCCTCTCGGGTCCGGAGGCCGGCTTCGCCTACCGTCGATCGGCCCTGCCGGAAGACACCGTCGTGGTGGCCGCCGCCGCCCGGCTGGAGCCCGGCGACGAGGAGGCGATCCGGTCCGAGATGGAGGAGGCTCGGGACTGGCGCCGGCGCACGCAGCCGATCGCCGAGCCGAACTGCGGCTCCGTCTTCAAGAACCCGGACGGCGATCATGCCGCGCGGCTCGTCGAGGCCGCGGGCGGGAAGGGGCTGCGGTCCGGGGGGGCCCGCGTCTCCGAGAAGCACGCCAACTTCATCGTGGCCGAGCCCGGCGCTTCGTCCCGGGACGTCTGGCGGTTGATCGAGGAGCTGCGGGCGCTCGTACGGTCGCACGCCGGGGTCGACCTCGAGACCGAGGTCCAGCTGATGGGGGCGGTCGACGATGCGAGCGGCTGAGGGGTCGACGCCGGCGTCGCATCGGTGGACGACGGCCGGACTCGTCGTCGTGCTCGTCGCCACCGGCGCGATCGCCGCCACGTACAGCCCGTTGTTCGCGGCCGGGGACATCCGCCTCCGTGGCGCGACCGGTATCCCTCGGCAGGACGTGCTCTCCCTCGCGCGCATCGACGACCGGTCCAACGTCTTCCACCTCGACACGCGGGGAGCCGAGCGGCGACTCGAACGCGATCCCCGGATCCTCACCGCGCGGGTGACGACGTCGCTTCCGGACGGCATCGAGATCGAGATCGTCCCGAGGGTCGCGGTCGCGGTCCTCGGGAGGGAGGGGGAGCTGGTGGGCGACGACGGGGTGGTGATCGGACCGGCCGGGCCGGACGTCGACCTGCCGGCGCTCGTGACCGCCGACGGCCACCCTCCCGTGGACGACGCGCTCGCGTCCGCGGCGGCCACCGCCGGGGCGCTCGACGGGCGTCTCCGGGGGGACGTGGAGGCGGTGGTGATCGCGCCGGACGGGCGCATCCGGGTGCGGCTCACGGCCGGGTTCCCCGTGACCTTCGGGTCGGCCTCGGAGCTGAGCGCGAAGGCCGAGTCGTTGGCGGCCCTGCTGGCGTGGATCGAGGAGGAGGAGGTCGCGGTGTTCTCCGCGGACCTCACGGTGCCCGGCAGTCCCACCGCGAAGCTGGACCGCGGGTCCGGCTCGGTCCCGGTGTCCTGATCGGGTTGTCAGCGGCCTGATCGGGTTGTCAGCAGAATGCGCAGCGACCCGCGCAACTGCGGTGGCACGACTTCTTGACGGACCTGCGATTTCCAAGTAGGGTCGCTACCTCCACATGAGCTAGATATGGTAATAACGTTCAAGTGGAGGGTGAGGGTCTACGGGCACAGCAGCGCCCGAGCAGCACTGTTGAACGAGCACCCGAAGGGGAAGTCGGTTCCAGGAAGCTCCAAGCACGAGGCGCGAACTCCAGGTACGCGGGCCGGGGCCCGGGAGGGATTCGGATGATGGATGCTCCTCAGAACTACCTCGCGGTCATCAAGGTCGTCGGGATCGGCGGGGGCGGCGTGAACGCCGTGAACCGGATGATCGAGGCAGGCCTCCGAGGCGTGGAGTTCACCGCCGTCAACACGGACGCACAGACTTTGCTCATGTCGGACGCCGAGGTGAAGCTCGACATCGGCCGCGAGACCACGCGCGGGCTCGGTGCGGGCTCCGATCCCGACGTCGGACGGCGCGCCGCGGAGGAGCACGCCGACGAGATCGAGGAGATCATCAAGGGCTCCGACATGGTGTTCATCACCGCGGGCGAGGGTGGAGGAACCGGGACCGGCGGTGCTCCGATCGTGGCCGAGGTCGCGCGGAACCTCGGCGCCCTGACGATCGGGGTCGTCACGCGCCCGTTCGGCTTCGAAGGTCGCAAGCGCGCCACCCAGGCGGACCTCGGGATCACGGAGCTGAAGAAGGCGGTCGACACGTTGATCGTCGTGCCGAACGATCGGCTCCTCCAGGTCGCCGACGCGAACATGCCGATGATCGATGCCTTCCGGATGGCGGACCAGGTTCTCTATCAAGGGGTCGACGGCATCACGTCCCTGATCACGACGCCGGGTCTCATCAACCTCGACTTCGCAGACGTGAAGTCGATCATGGCCGGGGCCGGGTCCGCCCTGATGGGCATCGGGCTGGGCTCCGGCGAGGATCGGGCCACCGAGGCCGCGAAGGCCGCGATCAGCTCGCCGCTCCTCGAGTCGTCGATCGACGGCGCGAAGGGCGTGCTGCTCTCGATCGCCGGCCCGACCGACCTGACCCTGCACGAGGTGAACGCGGCGGCGGATGCGATCACGCGGGTGGCCCACCCCGATGCGAACATCATCTTCGGTGCGGTGGTGGACGACGCCTTGGGCGAGGAGGTCCGGGTCACGGTCGTGGCCGCGGGCTTCGACAAGGTGACCGCCGTGACCGACAGTCGCTTCGAGAGCCGGCTCTCCCGACTCCTCGAAGAGCCCACCGGCGAGGGAGCCGAGCCGGAGGAAGCGCTCCCGTCGATCCTGGCCGAGGACGACGAGGACCGGGTCTTCACGAACGGCGACCAATCCCCGCCGGTGAGCTTCGATGCCCAGGAGGATCTCGACATCCCGGATTTCCTCAAGAGCTGAGCAACCCGTCCCGCGCGGCCCCTCTCCACGGGGCGGGGAGGTCCGAGTGAGGAGGCGCCCTTCCCCCGCCTCCTCCCGGAAGACCTCCTCGCCCCGTTCGTCGTTCGGAGGCCGCGGCGGCGCCGAAGCCGAGCCCCGGCGGGAACGCGTTCGGGAGGACATGGTGGTCGAGGAGCGCGAGGCGGTCCGTCGCAACATCGACGTGGTGCGGTCCTCGATCGCGGCGGCGGCGGCGCGGGCGGGCCGGGACCCGAACCACGTCATCCTGATCGCGGCCACGAAGACGATCGCTGTCGAACGGATCCGGTGGGCCGTCGAAGCCGGTGTGCAGGCGCTCGGGGAGAACTACGTCCAGGAGCTCCGCGGCAAGCGCGAGGCGCTGCCCGACGTCACCTGGCACTTCATCGGGACCCTGCAGTCGAGCACCGCGCATCTGGTCGCCGACCACGCCGACGTCGTGCAGACGGTGGCGGGGGAGCGGTCCGCCCGACGCCTCGCCGGACGCGCGGCCCGCTCCGGACGCGTCCTCGACGCCCTGATCGAGGTCGACCTGACCGAAGGCCGGACGGGCGTGCGGCCCGATGACCTCCCCGGATTCGCGGACCTCGTCGGCTCCCTGGCCGGCCTCCGGTTGACCGGCCTCATGACGATGCCCCCGATCCCGAAGGACCCGGAGGACTCGCGCCCCTCGTTCGCGCGGCTCCGGCACCTGCGGGAGGACCTGGCGGAACGGCATCCAGATGTGCTGGAAACATCGATGGGGATGTCGTTGGATTACGGGGTCGCGGTGGAAGAAGGCGCTACGATGGTTCGTATCGGGACCGCCGTGTTCGGCCCCCGGGCAACCAGGCCAAGGAACAGGGAGGAACCTGCATGAGCGGCGTGTGGAAGAAGACGCTGAACTATCTGGGTCTGGTCGAAGACGACGAGGAGTTCGTCGAAGAGCTCCCCGACGTCGAGCCGACGCCCGTCCGCCGCATGCATCCACAGCCGGTGCGGGAGGTCTCGTCGGAGGCGGAGGGTGTGGTCCGCACGATCGCCTCGCCGCGCCCGGCCGGTGGTTCGTCCGCGATCCACAAGTCCGAGCCCAAGCGGTTCAACGAGGCCCGGGAGGTCGCGGATCGCTTCAAGGAGGGTACGGCCGTCATCATGAACCTCCAGGGGACCGAGGACTCCACGGCCCGACGGCTCGTCGACTTCGCGTCGGGGCTCGTGTACGGGCTCGACGGCAAGATCGAGCTCGTGGCCAACCGTGTCTACCTGCTCACGCCCGCGGACGTGGAGGTCTCGGCCGAGGAGCGCGAGCGGCTCGCCGGCGGCGGCTTCTACAACCAGTTCTGACCGGCCCCGGCCGGGCGCATCCGGGCCACTGCTAGCATCCCGCCCCGATGCGAGGGAGCACGGTTCCGTGAGCGAGATCATCTGTCTCGTCCTGTTCGCCGCCATGATCGTCCTGTTCGTCCGGGTGATCCTCGACTGGATCGCGTTCGCGGGCTGGCGACCGCCGCACTCAGGGCCGCTCCGGGCGGGCTTCGACCTCGTCATCGACGTGACCGAGCCGCCGCTCCGCTTGCTGCGGAAGATCGTGCCGCCCGCGGGCATGCTGGACCTCTCGGTCCTGGTTGCGTTCGTGGTCCTGGTCGTATTGCGTACAGTGTTCTGCTGATCGAGGAAGAGGATGCCGATGAAGAAGAAGGACATGGCGTCAGACCAAGGATCGGAGTGGAGCCCCGCGCCGGCGACGCGGCTCGGCCCCCAGGACATCCAGCAGAAGGAGTTCCGCGTGGCCCGCGTCGGGGCGGGGTACCGGATGCGCGAGGTCGACGAGTTCCTCGATCAGGTGACCGACGCGCTCTCCGAGCTCGTCGCCGAGAACGAACGCCTGCTCCGCGCCGCCGGAGGCGGGGCGCCGGCGGCGGCGCCGAGTGCGACGCGACCGTCGTCTCCGATGCCCGCCGATGAGGCGAGTCGATCGGCGGTGGAGGCGTTCCTGCGCCGAGAGAAAGGCTTCCTGCAGGACCTGGGCGGGCTCGTCCAGGCCCACGCGGAGGAGCTCCGTTCGATGGTCCGCGAGCTCCGCCGCGACGCGAGCGAGCCGAGCGACGGATCGCCGGCCCCCGTGGCGGCGACGGCCCTCATGGCGGAGCCGGTGGCCGTGGAGGAGCCCGTCGCACTCGAGGAACACGTCGCCGTGGAGGAGCCCGTCGCCGTCGAGGACCCGGTCGACACGGGAGAGCCGGAGGAGCCGCAGCAGCCCGCTCCCGAGGCGACGATGGCGATCGACCCCACCGATCGCGCCGAGGAGCCGATCCGGCTCGAGGAGCCGGAGCCCGCCCGCTCCGCCCGGGCGGAGGACGACGAACGCGACTCCCTCAAGGAGCTGTTCTGGGGCGAGGAGTAGGCCCGACCCTCAACCCGTCTTCCGGAGCCGCACGACCACCGGCGTTCCCTCCAGGTCTCCTTCCTGACGGGATCCCTCGGCGAGGTTCGTCGCCACGCGCGTCGCGAGGGTCTCCGCGGCGATCTCGTCCCGGTGGGTGGCGAACGCGGCCGCCGGCTCGCCCGATGTCTCGACGGCGAGCTCGATCCGGTCCGTCACCGCGAGCCCCGCGGACTTGCGCGCGTCCTGGATCATGCGCACCAGCTCACGGGCCACGCCTTCTCGCCGCAGCTCGGGCGTGATCTCGAGCTCCAGCGCCACGGTGATGCCGCCCTCCGTGGCGACGCCGAACCCCGACCGGACGTCGTGGCGGAGCTGCACGTCGTCCGGGCCGATCGTGACGGACGGGCCGTCGTCCACGGAGAGCTCGAGCGACTCGCCGGCCGCCAGGCGGTCGGCGAGCGCGCCGTCGTCGTCGGCCATCGCCGCGGCGACGGACCGCACCCGCGGGCCGAGTCGGGGGCCGAGGACCTTGAAATCGGGCTTCGCGACCCACCGCCCGAACACCTGCGCGGATCCGGAAACCTCGACACGCTTCACGTTCAGCTCCTCGGCGACCGTCTCGAGCAGCGGGTCGAGTCGCCCCGGCGACCCCGACAGGTGCACGACCGCCGACGCGAGCGGCTGCCGGGTCCTGGTCCTGGCCTCGGTCCGGATCCGCCGGCCGATCTCGACGACCTGACGGGCGAGCGCCATCGCCTCGTCCAGACCGGGGTCGACGGCCGACTCGGCCACCTCCGGGTAGTCGGCGAGGTGGATCGAGTCCGGCCGTCCGGCGCGCTCGGCCGCGAGGTTCGACCAGAGCTCCTCCGAGAGGAAGGGTGTGAACGGCGCCAGCAGGGTGGCCGTCGTCACGAGGCAGTCGTACAGCGTGTGGAAGGCCGCGAGGCTGTCGGCGCCTCCCTCGCCCCCCGGGTTCCAGAAGCGGCGCCGCGACCGGCGCACGTACCACTTCGACAGGTCGTCCACGAACGCCTGGATCCACCGGCCCGCCCCGGTGACGTCGTAGGCGTCCATCCCTTCGCGAACGTCTCGGACCGTGCCGGCCAACCGCGACAGGATCCATCGGTCGAGGAGCGGGCGCGCGGGCAGGGGCGGGGCCTCCGTGGCGTCGGGGTCGAAATCGCCCGCCTTCGCGTACAGCACGAAGAACGAGTAGACGTGCCACAGGGTGAGGAGGAACTGGCGCACGGCCTCCTCCAGGACCGTGTCGCCGAGCCGCCGGGAGGACCACGGGGAGCCGCTCGTCAGCAAGACCCACCGGAGGGCGTCGGCGCCGTGCCGCTCCATCACCGCCATCGGGTCCACGACGTTGCCGAGGGATTTCGACATCTTCCGGCCCTGTTCGTCGACGATGAAGCCGAAGCAGACGACCGTGCGATACGCCGGCGAGTCGAAGTGCAGCACCCCTTCGGCCATCAGCGTGTAGAACCAGCCCCGTGTCTGATCGATCGCCTCGGAGATGAAGTCGGCGGGGAACCGCCGCTCGAACGCCTGCTCGCCGCGCCCGAGCTCCGGGTGGTAGCCCCACTGGGCGAACGGCATCGCGCCGGAGTCGTACCACGCGTCGATCACCTCGGGGACCCGCCGCGCCTCCTCGCCGCACTCGGGGCACGCGAAGACGACCGCGTCGATGCCCGGTCGATGGGGATCGAGATCCGCGAGGTCTCTGCCCGCGCGCGTGCCGAGCTCCGTGAGCGATCCGATCACCGTCGCGTGCATCGCCGCGCACCGCCAGATCGGCAAGGGCGTCCCCCAGTACCGCTCGCGCGACAGGGCCCAGTCGACGTTGTTCTCGAGCCAGTTGCCGAAGCGCCCATCCCGGATGTGGGCGGGGTGCCAGCCGACGCCGGCGTTCACCTCGAGGAGCCGCTCCTTGACGGCCGTCGTCCGCACGTACCAGGACGTCCGCGCGTAGTAGAGCAAAGGGGTCCGACACCGCCAGCAGAAGGGATACGTGTGTGAGACGGTGCCGGCCCGGAACAGACGGCCGCGCGACGCGAGATCCTCCACGATGCTCGGATCGGCGTCCTTCACGAACAGCCCGCGGACGAAGGCCGGCGCGAGGTCGGTGAAGCGCCCGTCGTCGCCGACCGGCTTGAAGACGGGCCATCCCTGGGCGCGTCCGACCTCCAGGTCCTCGGCGCCGAAGGCGGGTGCCAGGTGGACGATGCCCGTCCCGTCGTCCATCGAGACGAACGCGCCGGCGACCACGGTGTGCGCCCCCTCGACGTTCGGATAGGGCGGCTCGTAGCGCGCCCCGACGAGTGCCCGACCGGGCAGGACCCGCTCCCTCGTCCATCCCTCGTCGAGCGTGCCGTCGGCGAGCGGCTCGGCGACGATCATCCGGTCGCCGTCCTTCTCCGTCTCGACGTAACGGGCGTCGGGATCGACGGCCACGCCGGTGTTCGAGGGCAAGGTCCACGGGGTCGTCGTCCACACGAGCAGGGACGCGCCCACGAGCGCGGCATCGGCGGCCTCGACGATGGGGAACCGGACATGGATGCTCGGATCCTCGACCGTCTCGTAGCCGAGGGCGACCTCGGCGTCCGACAGGGCCGTGCCGCAGCGGGGACAGTACGCCGTGACCTTGTCCGCCTCGACCAGCAGGCCCCGCTCGTGCAACCGCTTCAGCGACCACCAGACCGACTCGACGTAGGCGGCGTCCATCGTCCAGTACGCGTCGTCCATGTCGATCCAGAACCCGATCCGACGCGTGAGGTCCTCCCAGTCGCGCACGTAGCGGCGGACCGACGCGCGGCACCGGTCGTTGAACTCGGCGACGCCCAACGCCTCGATGTCCCGCTTGCCCGACGTCCCGATCTCCTTCTCGACCTCGATCTCGACGGGCAACCCGTGGCAGTCCCATCCCGCCTTGCGGTGGACGAGGTGGCCGGTCATCGTGCGATACCGCGGATAGACGTCCTTGAAGGTGCGCGTCACCGCGTGGCCGATGTGCGGCTTCGCGTTGGCCGTGGGGGGACCGTCGTAGAAGACCCATTCCGGCGCGCCTTCGCGCTGCGCGAGCGAGCGTGAGAAGACGCTCGCCTCCTCCCAGAAGCGGATGATCCGTTCCTCGAGCTCGGGGAACCGCACCCCTGGATCGACCGGCCGGAACCGGGGCTCGTCGTCGTTGCCCATCCGCTCGCCTCCCGACACGCGAAACGCCTCGTCCTCGTCTCGCGAGGACGAGGCGCGAGCCCCGCGGTACCACCTCGCTTGCCGGCGCCTCGCGGCGACCGGCCGCTCACGGCCGCGATCACGGCCTGCCGCTGTCACGGGCGGACCCGCCTGCGTCTCCCGCGAGCCGGCGAGGGCTCGGTTCGGGCAGGAGCTCGGGGAGGATGCCGCGAGGGGCTCGGCACCGGGCTCCCACCGTCCCCGGCTCGCTCGTGCTCCGCGGTCCTCGCGACGTGTTCCCGTCGTCGCCTGTCGCGTGCATGCTACACGCGTGGGTCGCCTGACGGTTCGCGTCGCGCCGCGCTCGGGGTGCCGCCCTCCAGGGTCTCCCTCCACCGGGCGCTCCGCTCGCGAGAGGAGGTCTTCGAGGTGAACGGGATGACGAGAGGCGCAGCGCTGCAACGACTCCGGTCCCTCTCACCACCCTTGGACGTCGAGGGCTTCGGTGATGCGCCGACGTGCTACCCTTCGCCCCCATGGCCCAGGCCAAGCTGACCGCGAAGGAGATCAAGGATCTCCGGACCCGCCTCGTCGAGGAGCGGGGGCACCTGGAGACGCAGCTCGCGTCGATCGTCGAGGACTCGTTCGCCGCCACGCAGTCCGACATGTCCGGCGACGTGGGACTCGACGACGAATCGGCGGACGCCGGGACGGCCACGTTCGAGCGCGAGAAGGACCTCTCGATCGAGAACAACGTGCGGGACCTCCTCCGCAAGATCGACGGCGCGTTGAAGCGGATGGACGCGAAGACCTACGGCCTCTGCGAGCGTTGCGGCAACCCGATCGAGAAGCCGAGGATCAAGGCCCTCCCGTACGCGGAGCTCTGCATCAAGGACGCGCAGGCGGCGCAGTCGCGTCGCTGAGCCGGTGGACACGGCGCGCAGCCGGGCGACGCAGACGCTCTTCGTCGCGGCATTCCTCGCCTACGGCCTCGACCGGATCACGAAGATCTGGGCGGAGGACGCTCTCCCGGGCAACCCGGTCGACGTCGTGCCCGGGGTGCTGACCTTCCGGTTCACGACCAACTCCGGCGGCGCCTTCAGCATCGGGCAGAGCGCGCCCTGGATCTTCGTGGGCGTGAGCGCGATCGTCGTGCTGCTGATCCTCGCGACCTCGTTCCGACACACGAGCCGGGCCGTGGGCGCGTCCCTCGGCCTCGTCCTCGGCGGGGCACTCGGCAACCTCACGGACCGCGCGATCCGGGCGGCCGGCTTCCGCGGGCGCGTCGTGGACTTCATCGACTTCCAGGTCTGGCCGGTCTTCAACCTCGCCGACACCGCGATCGTGGTGGGCGCGGTCCTCCTCGCCTGGGTGGGCTTCCGCGATCGGCACGGAGAGCCCGAAACGGCGCAGGCGCCGCGGTGACGCGGAGCTTCGAGGCGGGGCAGGGCCGGCTCGACGTGGTGGTGACACGCCTGACGGGCGCGGCGCGCGCGGACGTCCAGCGCGCGATCGCGGCGGGCAGGGTTCAGGTCGACGGCGAGACGAGGGAGCAGTCCTTCCGCCTGCGCGGCGGCGAGCGAGTGACCGTGGATCTCCCGCGCGACGAGGCGCTCGCCCCCGAGGGACCGCCCGTGCCGATCCGGTACGAGGACGACCATCTGGCCGTGCTCGTGAAGCCGGCCGGGCTCGTGACCCATCCCACCGTCGGACGGCGCGGCGGAACGCTCGTGAACCGGCTCCTGGGGATGGGGGTCCCGCTCGCGCCGGCCGGCGGCGCGCTCCGGCCGGGGATCGTCCACCGCCTGGACGTCGGCACCTCGGGGCTGATGGTGGTGGCCAAGACGGACGAGGCCTACGCGGCGATGCGGAGCCTGTTCCGGGCCCACGCCGTGGTCCGGGCGTACCTGGCGCTCGTGCGGGGGACGGTCGCGAACGACGCGTTCGCGGTCGACGCGCCGCTCGGTCGGCGCGCGTCGAAGATCGTGGTCGACGCGACCGAGGGGAGGCGGGCGGAGACCGCGTTCGACGTCCGCGAGCGCCTGGAGGGAACGACCCTGCTGGAGGCTCGCCCCCGGACCGGCCGGACGCACCAGATCCGTGTGCACCTCGCGGCGATCGGGCATCCGATCCTGGGAGACCGCGCGTACGGCGGCGGGGGGGACGTCACCCGGCGCCTCGGCCTCGAGCGACCCTTCCTGCATGCGTGGCGGGTGTCGTTCGAGCATCCGGTGACCCGGGATCGGATCGAGCTGGAGGAGGCGGTCCCCGAGGAGCTGGCTTCGGCGCTCCAGCGCCTCCGCTCCCGGTTCGCTTGACGACGCGGGGGCGGCGACGTACCGTGAGCCCCCGACGAATCACAGTCATGTAAGTTTCCACATCGAAGCGGGACGGATGTGGAAAACCCCTCTCCGGAGGTCACCACGGCGGCGCGAGACGGCTTCGTTCATCTGCACGTTCACTCCGAATATTCGCTGCTGGACGGGGCCGCGCGGATCGAGCCGCCCGCGGCCAACCGGTCGGCGCCGACGATCTTCTCGGAGGCGCAACGCATGGGGATGCCGGCCGTCGCCGTCACCGATCACGGGGTGATGTTCGGGGCGCTCGGCTTCTACGAGGCGGCGCGCGCTCACGGCATCAAGCCGATCCTCGGGGTCGAGGCGTACGTGGCGCCCGGCTCGCGATTCGACCGCGAACCGGGCGAGAACGAGGAGAAGTACCACCACCTCACGCTCCTCGCCCGCGACGACACGGGCTACCGGAACCTGCTCCACCTGGTGTCGGCCGCGCACCTGGAGGGCTTCTACCACCGACCCCGCATGGACAAGCAGCTCCTCGCGGAGCACGCCGACGGGCTGACCTGCCTGTCCGGCTGCCTGTCGTCCGAGCTGTCGAAGCAGCTCCTCGCTGGGCAAGAGGCCAAGGCTCGGAACGTGGCCGGCGAGTACCGGGACATCTTCGGTGCGGAGCACTACTGGATCGAGCTCCAGGACCACGGCCTCGCGGAGCAGGCGAAGGTGACGCCCCGGCAGGTGGCGCTCGCGCGCGAGCTCGGCATCGGACTCGTCGTCACGAACGACCTCCACTACACCTCCGCCTCGGACGCCAAGCCGCACGACGTGCTCCTGTGCATCCAGCAGCAGAAGCTCCAGTCCGACCCGAAACGGTTGCGGTTCGACTCCGAGGAGTTCTACCTGAAGTCGCCGGCACAGATGCGGGCGCTGTTCGCCGAGCTCCCGGAGGCGTGCGACCACACGCTGGATATCGCCGACTCCGTCGAGCTCGAGCTCGTCTACGGGGACGCCGCGCCGGTGGAGGAGCGGTACCACCTGCCTCGGTTCGAGGCCCCGGACGGCAAGACCCTCGAGGACTACCTGCGCGAGCTGAGCCTCGCCGGCGCCGTCCAGCGGTACGGGGACCCGCTGCCTCCGGAGATCCGGGATCGGCTCGACCTCGAGCTCGGCGTGATCCTCTCGATGGGGCTCGCGGGCTACTTCCTGATCGTCTGGGACCTGATCCGCTTCGCGAGGGAGCAGGGGATCCGCGTCGGCCCCGGCCGCGGGTCGGCCGCCGGCTCGGTCGTGTCCTACAGCCTGCGGATCACCGACGTGGACCCGCTGCGCTACGGGCTGATCTTCGAGCGGTTCCTGAACCCCGGGCGGATCCAGATGCCGGACATCGACATGGACTTCGACGAGCGCCGGCGCGACGAGGTGATCCGCTACGCGAGCGCCACGTACGGCGCGGACCACGTCGCGCAGATCGTCACGTTCCAAACGATCAAGGGCAAGCAGGGGATCCGCGACGCCTCGCGCGTCCTCGGCTTCCCGCCCGCGGTGGGGGACCGCCTCTGCAAGATGTACCCCTCGCCGGTGATGGGCCGCGACCATCCGATCGAGGAGGCGCTGAAGCTGTCGCCGGAGCTGGCGATCGCCTACGAGCGCGAGCCGGAGGCCAAGGAGATCGTCGACACGGCCCGCGCCCTGGAGGGCCTCCGTCGCGAGGACTCGGTCCACGCTGCGGGCGTCGTGATCGGGGACGCGCCCCTCGTCGGCTATCTCCCGCTGAAGCTGTCGAAGGACTCGCGTGACGACTCCAAGCGGATCGTCACGCAGTTCGACATGCACGGCGTCGAGAAGCTCGGCCTGCTGAAGATGGACTTCCTGGGCCTGCGCAACCTCTCGGTGATCGAGGACACCCTGCGGCACCTCCGAGCCGACGGGGTGGAGCTCGACATCGACCACGTGCCCCTCGACGACACGGAGACCTACGCGATGCTCCGCCGTGGCGAGACGACCGGCGTGTTCCAGATGGAGTCGGGTGGGATGCGGAGCCTGATCAAGCTCCTCGAGCCGGACCGGTTCGAGGACCTGATGGCGCTCGTCGCGCTCTACCGGCCGGGTCCGCTGAACAACGGCCTGCACACCGAATACGCGGAGCGCAAGCATGGCCGGAAGCCCGTCTCGTACCCGCACCCGGACCTCGAGGCGATCCTGCAGGGGACCTACGGCGTGATGGTCTACCAGGAGCAGGTGATGCAGATCGCCGTCGCGATGGCGGGCTTCTCGATGGGCGAGGCCGACACGCTGCGAAAGGCGATGGGCAAGAAGAAGGTCGAGTACCTGATGCCTTTCAAGGAGCAGTTCGTGAAGGGAGCCGTCGACCGCGGCTACCCCGAGCGGTCGGCGGCGGACATGTTCGAGATGTTCGTCCCGTTCGCGGACTACGGCTTCAATGCCTCGCACGCCTGCGCGTACGGGCTCGTCGCGTACCAGACCGCCTTCCTGATGGCGCATCACCCCGTCGCGTACATGGCCGCGATCCTCACGTCGGTGAAGGACGACAAGGACCGCAAGCCCTACTACCTGTACGCGTGCCGCGCGATGGACGTCGAGGTCCTGCCGCCGGACGTGAACGACTCCACCCTGGACTTCGCGCCCGCGGCGGGCGGCGGCCGGGCGATCCGGTACGGGCTGTCCGCGGTGCGCAACGTGGGGGAGGGCGCCGTGCAGCAGGTGATCGAGGCGCGCGCCGCGGAAGGCCGCTTCGACTCCTTCTCCGACTTCTGCCGGAAGGTGGATCCGTCGGTCCTCACGAAGCGGGTGCTGGAGTCGCTGATCCTCGCCGGGGCGTTCGACTCGCTCGGCTACGCCCGGCGAGCGCTGCTGACCGGACAGGACAAGGTCTCCGGTCCGATCGTCTCCGACCGCCGGGCCGAGGCGGCGGGGCAGTTCTCGCTGTTCGGCGGCGACGCCGAGGTCGCGCAGATCGACGAGTCCGTCCTGGCGGGCGAGGAGTTCGACAAACCGGAGCTCCTGCGCTTCGAGAAGGAGATGCTCGGGTCGTTCGTGTCGGACCATCCGTTGTTGGAGGTGGCCGACGCGCTGCGCGCTCAGAGCACGCACGAGATCGGCGACCTCGACGGCGCCGACGACGGCGAGCTCGTGACCGTGGGGGGCATCATCGGGGGCGTGAACCGGAAGTTCACGAAGCGCGGTGAGCCGTACGCGCAGTTCCGCCTCGAGGGGCTCGCGGCCGGGGTGGAGGTCGTCGCGTTCCCGTCGGTCTACGAGGCCGATCCCGATCTGATCGCGCCGGACCGGATCGTGGTGGTCGGCGGCCGGATCGATCGGCGCGGACGCGAGCTCCAGATCCGGGCCAACGACGTGCGCGAGCCGATCATCGAAGGCCGCACCCCGACGCCGGTCGAGGCCTCCTCGGTCGTGATCGACCTCACCGCGGCAGCGTGTACGGACGCGGTGCTCTCGAAGATGGCGGAGCTCCTGCGCTCGCGGCCAGGTCCCGCGCCCGTGCGGGTGCGGTTCCACTCCACGGAAGGCGTGCGCCCCCTCGACATGGGCGAGTTCCGGGTGGACTCCTCGGGCGCGCTGATGGGTGAGCTCGCGGGCCTGCTGGGCTCCGGCGCCGCCCGCGTCGAGCCGCTCGGCTGACGGCGCGGTCGTCGGGACTCCGCCGCCGGGCCGCGGCCTCTATCGTGCTCGTGGTGTTCGAGGTGATCCCCGCGATCGACGTGTACCGCGGCGCCCTCGCAGCGTTCACTCCGGCCGGTCCGCGGCCGATCGAGGCGTTCGGCGGCGAGCCGGTGGCCGCCGCCGAGGCGGCCGTTGCGTCGGGCGCGCGCCGGCTGCACGTCGTGGACATGGACCTGGCGTTCGACGGTCAGCTCCGGAACCTCGAGATCGTGGCCGCGATCGCGTCCCTGCCGGTCGCGGTACAAGTGGCCGGCGGCGTGCGCCACGCGGCCGACGTCCGACGCTTCCTGGATGCGGGCGCCGAACGCGTGGTGCTCGGGTCGGGCGCTCTCGCGGACGAGGCCGGCACGATCGAGCTCATGGGGGTGGAGGGGCCACGGATCGTCGTCGGGATCGAGGTGGCGGAGGGGCGGATCCGCTCGCGCGGGCGGGACCCGGTCGACCTGCCGCTGGTCGAGACCTTGGGGTGGGTGACGGCGGCCGGCGCGCCGACCTTCCTGGTGACGGCCGTCGCCCGGGTGGGCGAGCGGACCGGGCCCGACCTCGAGGCGGTGCGCCGGGTCGCACGCGCGGGCCGCCCGGTGCTGGCCGCGGGCGGTGTCGCCTCGCTCGAGGACCTGCGCGACCTCCGGGAGGCGGGCGCTGCGGGCGCCGTCATCGGGAGCGCGATCCTCGCGGGCTCGCTCGACCTCGCCGCGGCGATCCGCGAGCTCGCTTGAGCCGGATCGACCCGCCACTAGACTCGCCGCCCCATGGGCTTCCTCACCGATCTCGTCGAACGGCTCCGCAGCGACCTGCGAGAGCATCCGCTGGACGACGCCGTGCTGATGGCTCGCGCGTCCGCGATGCCGCCGGCCCGGGACTTCCAGGGGGCGCTCCGCGCGGTCCGGCCGCCGGCCCTGATCGCGGAGGTGAAGCGCGCATCCCCGTCGGCCGGGGCGATCGCCGAGGAGGCGAACGCCAGCGTCCTCGCGCGGGGGTACGAGTCCGGGGGAGCCGCGGCCGTCTCCGTCCTGACCGAGCCCCGGCACTTCCGTGGATCGATCGCGGATCTCCAGGCGGTCCGCTCGTCCGTGTCGATCCCCGTGCTCCGCAAGGACTTCCTCGTCCATCCGGCACAGGTGATCGAGGCGCGAGCCGCCGGGGCCGACGCGGTCCTCCTCATCGTGGCGGCGCTCAGCGACCCGGAGCTCTCGGCC
>JBOGVD010000042.1:0-11756 GCA_050696355.1 Actinomycetota bacterium | reverse complement strand
GGGGAGTAGATGGCGGGGTTCACCAGCTACGTGCGGCGTGAGCCGATCGGCGTCGCCGGATTGATCGCGCCGTGGAACTACCCCCTGATGATGGCGATCTGGAAGATCGGTCCGGCGCTCGCGACCGGCAACACGATCGTCCTGAAGCCCTCGGAGATGACGCCGCTGACGGCGCTCAAGCTCGCCGAGCTCACCGCCGACCTCCTTCCGCCCGGTGTCTTCAACGTGGTCACCGGTGACGGCGTCCCGGTCGGGGACTCGCTGGTGCGCCACTCCGACGTCGGGATCGTCTCGATCACCGGTGACACGGCGACCGGGAAGCTGATCGCGGCGAACTCCGCCGACACGCTCAAGAGGGTCCACCTCGAGCTCGGGGGCAAGGCTCCGTTCGTGGTGTTCGACGACGCCGACATGGAGCAGGTCGTCGAGTGGATCAAGGTCGGCGGCTACTTCAACTCCGGCCAGGACTGCACGGCCTCGGCGCGGATCCTCGTCGGCTCCGGCGCCTACGAGAACGTGCTCGCCGAGCTCGTGCCGGCGGTCGAGTCGATCAAGGTGGGCGATCCGTTCTCGGACGACACCGAGATGGGCTCGATGATCTCGAAGGAGCAGCTCGAGCGCGTGGTCGGGTTCGTCCAGCGGGCCGAGGAGGCCGGCGGGAAGGTCCTGACGGGCGGCAAGGCGATCGACCAGCAGGGCTACTGGTACACGCCCACGGTCGTGAGCGAGGTGGGCCAGGACGCGGAGATCGTCCAGAAGGAGGTCTTCGGTCCCGTCGTCACGGTGCAGCGCTTCGACGACGAGGCGCAGGCGCTCGGATGGGCCAACGGCGTGCCGTACGGGCTCTCCAGCTCGGTCTGGACGCGCGACGTGGGACGGGCGCATCGGATGGCGCGCCGGCTCCAGTTCGGCTGCGTCTGGGTCAACACCCACATACCGCTCACGCCGGAGATGCCCCACGGCGGGTACAAGCAGTCCGGCCACGGCAAGGACATGTCGGTGTACTCGCTAGAGGACTACACGAACATCAAGCACGTGATGGTGTCGCTCGACTGAGCGACCACCCCACGGTGGAAAGGCGGTGACGAGATGGCCGTGAGGCCCTACCTGGTGAACGGCGACTGGCGGACCGGCGACGGGACGTTCGAGGTCCGGAGCCCATTCGACGACGGCGTCGTCGCCGAGGTCGGCGTGCCGACCGAGGCCGACGTGGAGGAGGCCGCGGCGACGGCGCACGAGACCTTCTCGGAGTCCTCGAAGCTCCCGGTGCACGCGCGAGCCGACGCCCTCGACCACATCTCGAAGCGTCTCGGCGAGACGATCGAGGAGAACGCCGAGCTGATCGCGAAGGAGGGCGGCAAGCCCCTCAAGTGGGCGACCGTCGAGGCGACGCGCGCGGTCTCCACGTTCCGCTGGGCGTCCGAGGTGATCCGGCACGGCGACGACGAGCTCATGCGGCTGGACACCGAGGCCGCGCTCGGGTCGCGGGTCGGGCTGATCCGGCGCTTCCCGGTGGGATCGGTCCTGGGGATCACGCCGTTCAACTTCCCGCTGAACCTCGTGGCCCACAAGGTCGCGCCCTCGCTCGGCGTCGGCGCGCCGATCGTCGTGAAGCCCGCGAGCGCCACGCCCCTCGGCTCGCTCCGCCTCGCGGAGTTCTTCGCCGAGACCGACCTGCCCAAGGGGATGTATCAGGTGCTGCCGGTGTCCTCGAAGGTGGCGGACGGGATGGCGCGCGACGAGCGGTATCGGAAGATCTCGTTCACCGGCTCCGCGGAGATCGGCTGGTACCTGAAGGGGCTCGACCCGAAGAAGCGTGTGACGCTCGAGCTCGGCGGGAACGCCGGCGTGATCGTGCACGCCGACGCGGACCTCGACTTCGCCGCGCAGCGGATCGCCTACGGGGGCTACTACCAGGCCGGGCAGAGCTGCATCAGCGTCCAGCGGGTGCTCGTGTCCTCCGAGGTCTACGAGGAGTTCACAACGCGGCTCGTGAAGCAGGTCGAGAGCCTGAAGGTCGGCGACCCGATGGACCCGACCGTCGACGTCGGCCCCGTGATCCAGCGCCAGGAGGTCGACCGGATCGGCGAGTGGGTCAAGGAGGCCGTCTCCCAAGGCGCGCAGGTGCTCACCGGCGGCGAAGGCGACGGGCCGTTCTTCTCACCGACGCTGCTCTCGGACGTGACGCCCGAGATGAAGGTGTGCCGCGAGGAGGTCTTCGGCCCGGTCGTGACGATCAGCCCGTACCAGACCTTCGAGGACGCGCTCCGGACCGTGAACGACTCGAAGTACGGCCTCCAGGCGGGGGTGTTCACGAACGACATCAACCGGGCGTTCGAGGCGCACCGCAGCCTCGAGGTCGGCGGCATCATCGTCAACGATGTCTCGGCGTTCCGCGCCGACCAGATGCCGTACGGGGGGTCGAAGGACTCGGGCTTCGGACGCGAGGGTCTGAGGTACGCGATGGACGAGATGACCGAGCCGCGGATCATGGTGCTCTCGCACATCCCGCTCTAGGCGGGCCCGTGGATCTCACCGAGATCGCCCTCGTCGCGCTGCCGTTCGTCGTGGCGGTCGCCCTCGGTCTGGGGTTCCTGCTGGTCTTCCGCGAGCGAGCCGCGATGTCGGAAGAGCGCCGCCGGCGCCAGCGGTTGGCCGAGCCCGACCTGGCCACACCGCTCCGCGATCCCCCGCCCGCCGAGCGGCCGTGGTGGGGGAACCCCTGGCTCTGGCTCGGGGTGTCCGCCGTGTTCCTGCTCCTCGGGATCTACGTCTGGCCGGGCCTGTTCGGCGGCACGTTCCTGTTCCTGCCGTTCATCTGGGTCTGGCGCCCACGGCGGGGTCGTGACGTCGATCCCCGGACCAACGGCCACGGCTCGCGCGTCGACCCCGGCTCCCTCGGCGGCTGACGGCTCGTAGATGCAGGGAGCGAGGTGGTTAGCGGTGGAAGCACGGCACGATCGGAAACACGTCTCTGCGACGAAGCAGCGATGGAGAAGACTCCGGCACCGCTCCATGGACAGCCCCGAGTACCGCGATGAGTGGCGAGTTCAACGATGCGGCGCCTGCGAGTTCTGGATCCCGTTCGCGGGGGATATGGGACTCGACTATGGAGGATGCACGAATCCCCCCCTCTCCGCATGAGGGGACGATCCCCTACGAGCACGATGGGTGTGATGCCTACTCCCGTGCGGCGTTCTGGGGCGTTCCGGATCGATTCCCGCTCACATGACCGCCGGAGAGCAACACCGCTTATCAAGCGAGGACTCGGTCCGCGAAGTCGCCGACGATCGCGGCGGCTTCGCGTTCGCGACGCCAGAGGTAGTGATCGGTGCCGTCCATGATCACGACATCGGCGGCGGCTTCGCCGTAGGAGCGGAGCTCGTCGGCGGGACAGTACTCGTCGTTCGCGCCCGCCAGGAGGAGCATCGGCCGCTTCAGGAGCCGGAGCTCGGACGCGGAGGGCATCGGCGGGAGCTCCAGATCGTTCGGCCGCAAGGGGATCCCGAACAGGGCCAGCGCGCTCGCCCGGTCATCCTCGAACGCCTCCCGGAGCGCCACGCTCGCACCGAACGACCAGCCGAACAGGAGGGTCGGCCCTTCGGCTCGCTCGCGCACGGCGCTGATCGCGGCGCGCACGTCGCGGACCTCATCCCTGCCGCCGCCGTAGCTCCCCGCCGACCCCATGGTGCCGCGGAAGTTGAAGACGAGGGCGGCGAGACCGCGCTTGCCGGCCAGCTCGTTCCGCACCGACCAGAGGACGGGATGGTCCTTGCTCCCACCGTGCCGAGGGTGGGCGTGGCAGAGCACGGCCGAGCCACGAGGGCTGTCGTCGGGCATGCGGAGCTCGCCCTCCAGACGAACGCGGTCCTCGGTGAGGAACGTCACGGACTCCATCCCTTCTGCGACGATGCCAGCCGTGGGGGAGCTGCGCCAACCGAGGGGAACCGCGTTCACGATCCGAGACCCGCTCCCGTGGTCCGACCTGGCGGCGATCGCGCGTGAGGGCGAGGCGCTCGGCTACGAGGCCGTCCTCCTGCCGGAGACGGGGGCTCGGGACACGCTGGCCACGCTGGCCGGTCTCGCCGCCGACACCGAGCGGCTGCTCCTGGGGACCGGCGTGATCCCGCTGGCGGCGCGGACGTCGAAGCTCGCCGCGATGGCCGCCGCGACCGTCCAGGAGCGTTCGGGTGGTCGGCACGTCCTCGGCGTGGGGACCGGCGGGCCGGCGCCGGGGGCGCTGGATCGGCTCCGGACGTACGTCGAGGAGATCCGGGCGTTGATCGGTGAGGATGCCCCCGGCGCCGCCCTGCGGCTCCCCCTTCCCGCCCCCGTCCCGATCTGGATCGCGGCGCTCGGCCCGAGAGCCACCCGGTTGGCGGGTGAGATCGCCGACGGCGTGATCCTGAACTGGTGCACGCCGGAGCGCGTCGCGGATGCCCGCGACGCGATCCGGGCCGCTGCCGCGGCGGCCGGCCGCGATCCCGACGCCGTCACGATCGCTGCCTACGTCCGAGCCGCGTTCTCCGATCGGGCTGAGGAGGCGCTCCTGGCGGCCGCGGCCGAGTACGCCTCCTACCCCCCGTATGCGCGGCAGTTCGAGGCGATGGGCGTGGACGTCGCACCGGAGGCGGTGGTCGACGCGGTCTGCCTGCACGGCGACCCGAGCCGCTCGAGTGACCGGCTCGACGCCTACCGGCGGGCCGGCGCCGACCTGCCGGTCGTCTACCCGGTCCTGGCGCCCGGGGAGGGCCCGGACGCCTCGATCGCCGTCCTGCGAACCCTCGGCCCCTGAGCGTTGCCGAGCCGCGCCCGGGCGGTAGACTCCATTCCCAAGGCCGACACCGTGGAAAAGAGGTTAATGGGATGACCTACACGATCGCGGAGCCCTGTATCGACGTGCTGGACCGCGCCTGCGTCGACGAGTGTCCGGTCGACTGCATCTACGAGGGCCCTCGCATGCTCTACATCCACCCGGACGAGTGCGTCGACTGCGGCGCGTGCGAGCCGGTCTGTCCGGTGACGGCGATCTTCTACGAGGACGACGTCCCCGCCGAGTGGAAGCAGTTCAACGCGATCAACGCCGAATGGTTCAACGACGACATCAGCGGCGTCGGCTCTCCGGGAGGTGCCGCGCAGGTGGGCCCCGCCTCCAAGGATCACCCGATCGTCGAGGCCTGGCCGGCTCCCTGAGCCTGCGGACGTGTCGGTTCGGCCGGCGTCTCCGGGTGCACCGTGGGAAGGAACACGCGGAACGACGCCCCGCCGCCCTCGCGCTCCTCGACCCAGGCGCGGCCGTGGTGCATCTCCGCGAACCGCCGCACGAGCGTGAGCCCGACCCCTACCCCGGGTGAGGGCTGGGGTGCGTCCGTGCCCTGACGGAACTCCTCGAAGATCTTCTCCCGAAGCTCCTGCGGGACGCCACCCCCTTCGTCCTCCACGACGATCATCGCGCCTTCCTCGAGGGCGACGACCGAGACGGAGATGGACGTGCCGTGCGGGGTGTGTCGGACGGCGTTCACGAGCAGGTTCTCCACGATCCGCTCCACCTTGGGAGGATCGATCGGCACGACCACGTGCTCGGTCGAGACCGAGACCTGCTCGTGCAGGGCGGGATCCGATTCGGCCACCATCCGGCGGACGAGGGCGCCGACGTCGGTCGGCTCGAACGCCGGCGTGAGGACGCCCCGTGCGAGCCGGTCGAGATCGAGGAGGTTCGTGACCAGCCGTTCGAGCCGGCGAGCGTTGTGTTCGATCCGGCCCGCGAGCTCCCGCGTCTCTTCGGGAGCCAGGCCGACGTCGCCCCGCTCCAACGTGATCGCGAGTCCGAGGATCGCGGCGAGCGGTGTCCGCAGGTCGTGGGAGACGGCCTGGAGGAACGTGTCCTTCATCTCGTCGAGCGCGCGGAGCCGGACGGTCGCCTCCCGCTCCACCTCGAGGGCCCGCTCCAGGTCTTCTTGGGCGCGCTTGCGGTCGCTGATGTCGCGGATGAAGCCGGAGAACGTGGTCTCCTCGCCGACCGCCACCGGGACGATCGCGAGCTCCACGGGGAGGAGCCGCCCGTCCCGATGGAGCGCCTGGATCTCGATCCGAGCGTTCAGAACGGCTCCTTCACCGGTCTCCCGCCACCGGCGGAGGCCCTCGCTGTGAGCCGCCCGGTGCACGTGCGGGACGATCGTCTCCACGAGCGACCGACCGAGCACCTCTTCGGCGCTCCAGCCGAAGGTCGTCTCCGCCTGCGGGTTCCATCCGGTGATCGATCCGTTCACGTCCATGCTGACGACGGCGTCCAGCGCGGAGTCCACCATCACACGGAGGTGCTCGTGCGCGTCGAGCAGGTGCTGCTCGGCCTCCTTGCGTGCCGTGATGTCGAGCTGGAAACCCTGCCAGTACGGGGCACGCCCCTCCGGTCGGACGAGCCTCGCCTCGTCGAGGACCCAGACGATGCGCCCGTCCTTCCTGACGATCCGGTACTCCTGGGAGAACACATCGCTCCCGTCGACGTTGCTCGCGGCGTCGGCAGCGAGGACGCGCTCACGATCGTCTGGGTGCACGAGCCGGTCCCACAACTCGGGGTCGCGCGCGGTCGCCTGGCGCGGATACCCCGTGAGCTCCTCGTCGCCGGGCCCCACGTAGGTGGTGACCGCGCGCGTCGGGTCCTTTGGATCGAGTTCCTGCACGTAGAACACGGCCGGGTTCTGCTCGACCATCGTCCGGAACGTGAGCTCGGCCTCGCGGAGCCGCTCCTCGGCGTCATGACGGGAGCTCACGTCCGTCAGGAATCCGAGGAAGTAGTCGAGGTTGCCGTCTTCGTCCAGGACGGCCGTCGACCTGTCGTGCACCCACACCCAGTGGCCGTCCGTGTGGCGCATCCGGTACTCGTGCTCGAACGGCGCGAGGTCCGAGTTGTTGAACGCGTCGATCGCACGCAGGTGCGCGAGGTCGTCGGGGTGCATGATCTCGAACCACAGCTCCGCCCGGTCGAGGAACCGCTGCGGCGGGTAGCCGAGGATGTCCTCGATCTGCGGGCTCACGAACCCCATCATGGTGATCCCGTCGTCCCCGACCACGTCCGTGTAGGTCACTGCCGGGATCCGTTCCACCATCGCCCGGTACCGCGCTTCGGCCTGGAGGAGCCGATCCTCGGTTTCCATCCGCTCCGTCATGCCGACCAGGAAGCCCTGCCAATAGAGGATCCCGCCGTCGTCGCCGTGGACGGGACGAGCCATGTCTCGCACCCACGCCCACGCGCCGTCCGCCTTCCGCATGCGGTAGACCTGATCGAACTCCGTTCCGACCGAGAATGCCGTTGCGTTCGCTCGTTGGACGCGCGCGACATCGTCCGCGTGCACGTGGCCCCACCACCAGCCACGATCCGAGAGTGGCTGCTCGGGGAGGTAGCCCAGGAGCTCGTTGATCTGCGGGCTCACGAACGTGAGCCGCCCACCGCCGGGATGATGGGATTCCGTGTACGTGACGGCCGGGTTCTGCTCGATGAGCTGCTGGTACCGGACCTCGGCGTCCAGACGACGCGACTCCGATCGGTGGGCTTGTTCGGCGGCACCGAGGATGTTGGCGGCCGCGCGGAGCGAGTCGAGCTCGAAGTCGGACCACTCGCGCTCGAGGACGCAGTCGTCGAAGCCGACGAACGCCCACCAGCCACCGTCCACGAAGACCGGGAAGGCGGCGATCGAGAGGATCTCCTGACGGGCGAGCTCCGCCTGTTCCCCCGCCGGGAGGTCGCGGACGAGCCCGTGCACGATCCGGCGTTCCGACATCAGCTCGATCCAGCGGGCGAAGCCCGCGCGCGCGAGGGACGCCCCCTGGAGCGTCGGGTTCGAGAACTGCGAGGACACCCCCGGCGCACACCATTCGGCGAGCTGGGTCGCGTGATATCCGTCCGGGGACGCCGGCGGGTCGACCCGGATCAGGTACGCGCGACTCACACCCGCCGCCGTCCCGAGGTGCCGCAAGACATCGTCGATCGCCTCGCGCCAGTCGGGGGCGAGGAGCAGCCGCTCGGCGGAGTTCGCCAGTGCAGCGAGGATCGCATCGCCTGCCAGCAGCGGCTGGGGATTTCGGATCGATCGCGCCACGTATCCTCCGGGATGGGCAGGTTCGGTCCCCTTCAGGGCCTGCTCGAAGTATCGGCGTCGCAACGGAAGCATGGAGTCCCCTGGATGGGGCGCGGGACTAGCCCGTTCGGGGGAGTTCAGGCCTGGTCAGGCAGGGCCGGGAGCACGCCGGGCGTGGAGCCGGCGACCGGGACCTCCTCGTGGGAGGGCCAGCGCGCGCGCGACTTCGCCGCGAGCTTGAACATCAGCTCCACGGCCTTCGGGTCCTCCGCTCCGGGACGGTGCTCGATCACCCCGTCCGCGGTTGCCCGGTCCCAGATGTTCTGGCCGCGTTCCGTCCGGACGATCGACAGGGTCCACCCCTCGGACTGCCCCAGGCCACCGAAGGAGATGTCGGCGTGCTCGGCGGCGAAGTCGGGGCACTTCAGGCAGCCGGGGCGTGTGAACCGATGGGCGTCCTTCAGCGGGTAGACGATCTCGTCACCGGTGTCGGTGTAGAAGAGCAGCTTCCCCTTGACGTTCACCCGGGCCAGGTGGTCGAGGTCGATCCCCAGCTCGTCCTGCGCGATCTCGCCCATCAGCCCGTCGTACGTGAAGGACTTCGAGCAGAGCAGCCCGAACGTCCAGGCGATCTTCCGGCGCCACTTGTTCACCCTCCGCGCCTCGAGCACGCCGGTCACGCTGGACTGGCAGCTCATCCCCACGAGCGCGATCTTGGAGAGGCCCATCTCGGCCGCCTTGAGCAAGGCCAGCGGGTTCGCCGAGTACGTGTAGCGCGATCCGGCGGTCGCGAGCACCCCTTCCGCGTCGGTGACCACCGTCGGCTCGGCGTCCCAGCGCCGCTCGTCCGAGAGCTTCGAGGTGCAAGCGCCGTCGATCTCGCCGTTGGCGAGCCCCCAGAGCAGCAGGGCGGAGACGGTACCCCCGTCCTGACCGTGCAGGAGCGCCTCCTGCCCCGTGGCACGGGCGAGGTAGATGTCGCGGTACTGGCCGATGACCTCTTCCGGCTTGCGGGCCTGACCGAAGAAGAGCTCATCGATCTCGGACTCCCATTCGCGGAACCTCGGGCAGGCCCGCGTGCAGATGTCGCAGCCCTTGTCGCCGTGGCTGCAGCCGTCGGGCCCCTCCTCCTGGAGCTGGACGGGCACGTCGTTCTCGTAGCCGAGCACGTGGAACGGACAGGCCACGATGCAGGACGTGCAGCCGGTGCAGAGGCCGGTCAGGACCACCTCGTTGTAGAGGTCGCGCCACTGGGTCTTCTCGACGGCCACGCGGGCAGTGTAGTGGCCACCGCTCGCGCGGCGACGAAACCCGTCCCCCTGCTCGTCCGTAGTACCGTGCGGGTCCCGGAAGGGGTCCGAAGAACGTGGCCGACGACCAACGGGAGGGAAGATGCGCCGACGGTGGATGCGCCTGCTGGGTGCCGTGTTCGCGCTCACGCTGCTGGCTGCGGCCTGCGGGGGGGACGACCCGGACGTCGAGCCAGGGAACGGGGGGGAGACGCCGAGCGAGGCCGAGGAGGGTGAGAACGGGGGCGCCGACCTCACGATCGTGGACTTCGGCTTCTCGCCCACCCAGCTCTCGGTGACCGAGGGCCAGACGATCACCGTCACCAACATCGGCGAGACCTCGCATACGTTCACGACCGAGGACGAGGCGGTCGACGAGACGATCGGGGCGGGCGAGACCGTGGAGATCCAGCTCACCGGCGTCACGAGCGGCGGCTTCGTGTGCCGCTTCCACTCCCAGATGACGGGAACGCTCACCGTCGGCTGAGCCAGCCGGGCCGGCGGCGCTGTCGGCGCCCTAGATGCTGAACGAGTCGCCGCAGGCGCACTCGTGGGTGGCCTGCGGGTTGATCATCTTGAGGCCCCCGCCGAGGAGCGCGTCGTTGTGCTCCAGCGTGGAACCGCGGACGATCGGCGCGCTCCTGGGATCGACGAGGACGCGGACCCCGTCCGCCGCCTCGATCACGGCGTCGTCCTCGGCCGGCCCGTCGGCGAACGACAGCTCGTAGGTGAACCCGGAGCATCCGCCGGCCGTGACGCGGACGCGGAGGACGGGCATCGCGTGGCCCTCCTTCAGGGCCAAGGCGGCGATCCTGCGCGCGGCCTTGTCGGTGACCACGATGACGTCGGTGACCGGAGCGTCCATGTCCTTCCAGGCTACCCGACCTGCTCCCGGATGCCGAGCAAGGCACCCTTCACGGCCTCGGACAGCGTGGGGTAGGCGTGGATCGCGTCGGCGACGGCCGGGGCCCTCACGCGCGCGACCATCAACCCCACGACCTGATGGATCAGCGCGTCGGCGTCCTCGCCCACGATGTGCCCGCCGAGCAGGGCGCCGGTGCGGTCGGCCACTAGCTTCACGAGGCCGTCCGTGACGCCGTCGATGTGCGCGCGCTCGTAGTGCTCGAACCGGACGACCGCCGTGATCGGGTCACGGCCGTCGTGGCGAGCCTCCCGTTCGGTGATGCCCACGCTCGCCACCTCGGGGTCGCAGAAGGTGACCCGCGGTACCACCCGGTAGTCCCGTGGCTCCGGGTGCCCGAGGATGTCCTTCACGACGAGCTCGGCCTCGTAGGAGCCGACGTGCGTGAACAGCAGGTCACCGGTCGCGTCCCCCGCGACCCACACGTCGGGGTTGCCGGTTCGCATGGTCTCCGTCAGCACGGGGTTCCCCTCGTCGTCCAGCTCGACGCCGACGGCTTCGAGGTCGTGCGCGTCGAAGACCGGGCGGCGTCCGGTCGCGACCAGCAGCTCGTCGGCCACCAACGGATCGCTCCCGTCGATCGCGATCGTCCAACGGGTCCCGTCGTGCGTCGCGCGCTCGATCTCGACATCCGGGCGCAGGGCGATCCCATCGCGCTCGAGCGCCGGCACGATCGACGCGGCAGCCTCCTCGTCCTCCTGGGGGAGGATGTGGGGGAGCGCTTCCAGCGCCGTGACGCGCGAGCCGAACCGCGCGTAGATCTGCGCGAACTCGATCCCCACCGCCCCGGTGCCGATCACGGCGAGGGAGCGGGGCGGGGCGGCCGGGGACCAGATCGCCTCGCGGTTCGTCCAGCGGGGCCCGTCGGCCAGCCCGGGGATCGGCGGGATGGCCGTGTCCGTGCCCGTCGCGAGCACCACCTTGCCGGCCTCGATCGCCGATCCGTCGGCGAGCTCGACGCGGTGCTCGCCGACGAGGCGCGCCTCCTGCAGGAACACCCGCACGCCCATCCGTTCGAACGGTGCCGTACCCTCGCCGGACTGCGCCTCCACGACGTCGCGGGCTCGCTGCCGCACGGCCTCGAAGTCGATCGAGACGTCGGGGATCCGCAGGCCGAACCGTGCGCCGTCCCGGGCGAGCGTCGCGATCTTCGCCGATCGCAACATCACCTTCGTGGGGACGCAGCCGTAGTGGTTGCACTCGCCGCCGAGCTTGTCGCGCTCCGCGAGGGCGACCGTCAACCCCGACGAGCGTGCGAGTGAGAGGGCGACCTCGGAGCCCGTGCCACCGCCGCCGATCACGAAGACGTCCACGCGGTCCATCCGGGTCCTACCGGGTCCCGAGGAACGCGACGAACGTCCGGGCGTAGGCTCGCGCCGCCGCGACCATCTCGTCGAGCCCGATCGACTCGTTTGCGGTGTGGGCGAGCGACAAGGATCCCGGTCCGGCGATCACCGTCGGGATCTTCGC
>JBOGVD010000041.1:0-24956 GCA_050696355.1 Actinomycetota bacterium | reverse complement strand
CGTCGAGTTCAAGCGCCACCTGAAGCTCCTGATCTCGACGAAGTGCGGAGGCGAGCGCCTCCCCGAGGGCCTGGCGGAACGGATCCGCGAGCAGATCCGCTCCGCGAGCCCCTAGCGGGAGAGCCCGGGGCCCCGCTAGCATCCGTCCGCATGCGTGACGTGTCGGAGCTCGGCACCATCCTCGGCGTCTGGGCGCATCCGGACGACGACATCTATCTCTCGGCCGGCCTGATGGCGGCCGCGGTCGAAGGGGGACAGCGCGTCGTCGACGTGACCGCCACGCGCGGCGAGGGCGGCTCGATGGACGAGGAGCGATGGCCCCCCGCCTCGATGGGTGAGGTTCGGACGAAGGAGTTGCTCCGGAGCCTCGACGTCCTCGGGGTGAAGGAGCATCACTTCCTCGAGGGGCCCGTGGACCTCGACATGGACACCGGCCTCGATCCGGCCGGCGGGGAGCAGGTGCGCCGCATCACGCAGGAGGTCGGACCCGACACCGTCCTCACGTTCGGACCGGAGGGGATGACCGGCCACGTGGCCCACCAGGACGTGTCGCGCTGGGCGGGCGAGGCGTTCGACGCGGTGGCGAAGCCCGGGGCACGCCTGTTCCACGCCGTCTTCCCCAAGACTCTCGGCGACGAGTGGCTCGAGAAGCTCGCTCCGTTCGACATCTTCCGGCCGGGCACGCCCAACGTCGTGGCAGACGAGGAGATGGAGCTGTACTTCGAGCTCCCGCCCGAGATCCTGGACCAGAAGATCGCCTCGATCAAGGAGCACGCCAGCCAGATCGAGGCCCTCTACGAGGTGTTCGGCGACGAGGGCTTCCGCCGCTTCATGGCCAAGGAGGGGTTCGTGGTGGCGGCCACGAAGGGGTCGTGATGGTCGAGCGGCCAGCGCCCGTCCGCGATCTGGACTGGGATCCGAAGCGCGCACGCGTCTTCACCGACGGCGTCGCGGACATCTACGAGGAGCTGTTGACCCGGCTCCGCGATCTTCCGGTCTCGCGAGACTGGGGGGTCCAAGAGGTCCGCGACGCCGTCGCGATCCCCGTTCCCGACGAGCCGATGCCCGAGAGCGAGATCCTCGACTACCTGCGGACGATGACGTTCGACTACTCCGGCTACCTCGGACACCCCCGGTTCTACGCCTACATCTCCGGCGCGGGGACGGTGCCGGGCGCAGCCGCGGATCTCCTCGCCTCCGGCCTGAACATGAACACGGGCGGGTGGCGCCTCGCACCGTCCGGAACGGAGGTCGAGCTCGGGTTCACGCGATGGTTCGCGCAGGAGGTCTTCGGTCTCCCGGTGGGCTCCGGTGGTGCGCTCACGTCCGGCGGCGCGATGGCCAACTTCATCGCCCTGAAGGTGGCGCGCGATGCGAGGGCCGGTTGGGACATCCGCAAGGACGGCGTGGGCGCGGGACCGACACTCGGCTTGTACGTCTCGACGGAGACCCACGTCGTGTCGATCCGGGGTGCGGACATGCTCGGGCTCGGGTCGGGCAACGTCCGCCAGATCGGGGTCGGTGAGGACTACCGGATCCGCATCGACGAGCTCCGCGCGAGGATCGCGGAGGACCGCGCGGCCGGGATCCATCCCATCGCGGTGGTGGCGAACGCCGGCACGGTCTCGACCGGGGTCGTCGACCCGCTGGGGGAGATCGCCGACCTCTGTCACGAGGAGGACCTCTGGTTCCACGTCGACGCCGCCTACGGAGGACCGGCGATGCTCGCCGACGACCTCCGGCCGCTGTTCGCGGGCATCGAGCGGGCCGACTCGATCGCGTTCGACCCGCACAAGTGGCTTTACACGCCGCAGTCGGGCGGCTGCGTCGTGGTGCGTGACATGGAGCTGATGCGCCGCGCGTTCGACGTCGACTACGTCGCCTACGTGGTGAAGGACGAGGAGCACACCGACTGGGGGATCGACCTCGGCCGCCACTCGCCGAACTTCAGTCGCGGCTTCTGGGCCCTGAAGATCTGGGTCTCGCTCCTGGCGCACGGCCGCAAGGCGTACGGGCGTCGGATCTCGCACGACGCCGCGCTCGCGCGGTACCTCGGTGCCCGAGCGGAGGAGTCCGACGAGTTCGAGCTGATGACGCCCGTCGGGCTCTCGATCACGTGCTTGCGCTACGTGCCGGCAGATCTTTCCTCCACGGCCGGCGAGCCGGAGCGCGAGGAGTACCTCGACCAGCTCAACAACCGGCTGATGACCGAGATCCAGCTCGACGGGCGCGTCTACTGCTCGAACGCGGTGCTCGGGGGCCGGTTCTGCCTGCGGTCGTGCATCGTGAACTACCGGACGGAGGCGGAGGATATGGACGCCCTGCTCGACGTGGCCTCGGAGCTCGGGGCGAAGCTCGACGTCGAGCTTCGTCCGGAAGGTCTGCGATGACCACCTGGTGGTCCTTGCTCGGATCAGGCGAGTTCCAAGCATGGTCCGAACCGGTCGACCGCCGGCTCGTGGCCAAGGCGGACGGCGACGGCCGCGTCCTGATCCTGCCGACCGCATCCGCCCCGGAGGGGAAGGACGTCTTCGAGCGGTGGGGGTCGCTCGGCCTCGCGCACTTCACGCGGCTCGACGTTGTGGCGGAGGTGCTCGACCTCCGGTCCCGCGAGGACACGGACGACGTTCGCCTGATCGAGCGCCTGGAGGGTGCCTCGGCCGTGTACTTCTCCGGCGGGAACCCCGCCTACCTGTCCAGGGTGCTCGCCGAGAGCGACTTCCTGGACGCCCTCCTGAAGCAGCTGGACCGCGGCATGGCGTACGCGGGGTGCAGCGCCGGCGTGGCCTGTCTCAACGAGATCACGTTCGACAGCGACACGACCGATATCGACCGGGTCTTCAAGCCGGGGCTGAACCTGGTCCCCAGGACGATCTTCGCGCCGCACTGGGACATGGTGGACACGTGGATGCCCGGCGCCTCCGACCTGCTCGTGGCCTCGGCGCCGGAAGGCTTCACGTTCCTCGGCTTGGACGAGGAGACCGCCATGGTCGGCGACGGGTCGTCATGGGACGTCGTCGGCAAAGGCGGCATCCACGTGCGGAGGGAGGACGCGTGGGCGACGCACCGGGACGGCGATCGGTTCGAGCTCGCTCTGATCTGACGAGGGGTGGGCGGATGGAAGAGAGATCTATCACGAGGGGAACCGGACTCTGCCCACGTGGGATAACGACGAGAACTGGATCGCGAACCTGCGTCACATCGCGCGCGAGGGCCGCGTGTACGTGATCGGCGCGTGCACGCTGCTCCGCGGCTCCGACATCCCCGACGACATCCCGGGGCGCGAGCTGTGGGGCGGCGAGGACGACTGGGCGAACCCCGGATGGTCGGCGATCGTCGACCCCGACGGGCAGCTCCTCGCCTGCCCGCTGGTCGAGGAGGAGGGCATCCTCACCGCGGAGATCGACGCGCAGGTCGCACGGGAGCAGCGGTACCGCTTCGATCCCGTCGGCCTCTACAGCCGGCCCGACGTGTTGACCTTGGTCGTGAACGACGCGCCCAAGCGGTCGGTGACGTCCGAGTAGCATCCGGGCGTGCCCACGGAGCGACTGACCCGCGACGACCCGATCGAGCAGCGCGCGCCCGACATCGTGCGCCGCCTATCCGAGGCCTACCCGGACGCGAAGGTCGCCCTGCACTTCACGAACCCGCTCGAGTGCCTGGTCGCCACCGTCCTATCGGCCCAGTCCACCGACGAGACGGTGAACAGGGTCACGGCGACGCTGTTCCAGAAGTACCGGACCGCGGAGGACTACCTGCGCGTGTCCGAGGACGAGCTGAAGACCGACATCCACGCGACCGGGTTCTTCAATCAGAAGGCGATCTCGATCCGGGAGGCGTGCCGCCGGATCGTCGAGGAGTACGGCGGCGAGGTCCCCGGCACGATGGAGGACCTGATCACGCTCCGCGGCGTCGCGCGGAAGACCGCGAACATCGTCCTCGGGAACTCGTTCGGGATCGTCGAGGGGATCGCGGTCGACACCCACGTGAACCGGCTCGCGCATCGGCTGGGGTTCAGCGAACAGAAGAACCCCGACAAGATCGAACAGGACCTGATGCGGCTGGTCCCGAGGGACCGATGGTTCGACTTCACGTACGTGCTGATCGACCACGGTCGCGCGCTCTGCACCGCGAAGAACCCGCGATGCCCGGAGTGTCCGGTCGAGGACCTGTGCCCGGCCAGCCAGGCGTGAGCGTGAAGCGGTCGGCGAGGCCGCTGGTCGTGGCCCACCGTGGCGCGTCGGTCGAAGATCCGGAGAACACGATCGAGGCGTTCGAGGCCGCGATCGACGCCGGCGCGGACGCGGTCGAGTTCGACGTCCGGATGACCGCTGACGGGCACGCGGTCGTGATGCACGACCCCGACGTGTCGCGGACCACGGACGGCACCGGACTGGTGTCAGAGATGACGCTGAGGGAGACCCGAACGCTCGGAGTCCCCCTCCTCGAGGAGGCCCTGAAGTGCCTTTCCGGTCGTGCCGCCGCCGACATCGAGATCAAGAACCTGCCGGGAGAGCCGGACTTCACGGCCGATCGCGAGCCGGCCGTCGAGGCGACACTTGATGCCCTGGATGCGGTGGGTTTCCCCGGTCAGGTGATCATCTCGAGCTTCAATCCCGCATCGATCGCACACAGTCGCGCGCTGCGGCCGGATGTGCCCACGGGACTGCTCACCGAGTTCGAAGTCGATGCCGAGGAAGCCCTCGTGCAAGCCACATCGCAAGGCCACCCGTGGGTCTTGCCGTTCGTGCTGAAGGTCCTTGAGGCGGACGACGGTTTCGCCGACCGAGTACACGCCGGCGGCGCGCTCCTGGGCGTGTGGATCGCGGACGATCCCGAGACGGCGCGGAGATTGTTCGAGCTGGGCGTTGACGCCGTCGCCACCAACGATCCTCGCTCGATCGTTCCGATCAGAGACATCGCCACCCACTTGCATTCGGACGGCGAGACACGTGCAATTTGAGCTCGGAGGCGAAGCGTTCGGGTTCATCCGAGATCAGCTCTCATCTGGTGGACCGCTGGCGAATCGCCTCCTTGCCATCTCGGAGAAAGGCCAAGTGATCGGGCTCCTTCCAGCCGAGGCAGCGCCGGCGGACGTAGCCGATTTCGAGTCGGGGTGGTGTGGCTTCCGGCGATGAAGCGCTTGAACTGGCCGATCTGATTGGGGCTCGTCTCTCGCCGGCTCAGTCCATTTGCGTGTTCGAGCATCCAACCTCGCGTGTTGGCGATCCCCGAATGCCCGAGGTCGACTATTTCACGGTCGGTGTCGCTGTCTACGCGTTTCTCACGGCCCCGTCGGACCACGACACCATCGTCAAGGCCGCGCGCGAGACCCACTGGTATCCATCCATAGGCGTCATTTCGAACCTCAAGGGAGTAGAGGCTGCCCCTGAGCCAGAATCAGCCATGACGGACACGCTCCTAGACGACCTCGTTGCGCGCGTGCACGCGATCGTGGTCGGCGCATATGACGCTGAATCTTGGCTCATCTGGTATCCGTGGGTCACATGAGATCCGGTGGGGAAGTCCGCTGAAACAGCATGCTGCGTAGAAGACGACTTCGTCCTGACTTGTCTGGATCGCTCGACGCACTTCGTCGGGTTGTGGACGAGGTCGAGGCGGCGAAGCGCGCGATGACGGGCACCGTCCCGTCGACGCGGTCGGCGGGGACGCCGCTGGCCGAAGGGATCCTCGAACTGGAGCAGCGGCTCACCGCTGCTAAGGAGCTGATGCCCGCCTGGCGGCATCCGGAGCTCGACGTCGAATGGCTCGCGTGCGAAGCCGGGATCCGGGAGTCGTTGGAGCGGACAAGGCGCCTTCGAGAGGATCCTCCGGAGCTCGGCGGGTTCGAGGGCTTGATCTGGGCAGTCGACCAACTCCTCGCGCCGCTCGAGGCGTTCGAGGCGGCGGCCGAGCGGTTCCGTACGCTTCGTCCCTGAGATGTCCGTCGTCAGCCTCGTCGGGGTGCACAAGTCGTACGGCACCTGGCCCGTGCTCCAAGGGGTCGACCTCATGGTGCCCGACGGCGCGCGGATCGGGATCATCGGCCCCAACGGCGCCGGCAAGTCGACGATGCTCCGGATCGTCGGCGGCACCGAGGACGTGAACGTGGGCGAAGTCGTCCGGCGACGCGGGGTCACCGTGAGCTACCTCGAGCAGAACCCCGAAGGCGACGACCGGACCGCGAAGGCCTGGGTGCTCGCCGGGCGGCCGGACATCGCCGCGCTCGACGACGAGCTCCGATCGATCGAGGCCGAGCTCGCGCGACCCGCCGTGACGGCCGACCTCGCGAAGATGGACCGCGTCCTCACGAAACAGCAGGCTGTGCTCGATCGCTGGGTCGAGGCGGGAGGACCCGGTCTCGCGGGAGAGGCCAGGAGCCTGCTGGTCCGCCTCGGCTTCGACGACCACGACCTCACGCTCCCCACGACGGCGCTCTCCGGCGGTCAGCGGAAGCTCGCCGCGTTCGCCGCGTGCCTGATCCGCGACCCGGATCTCCTCCTGCTGGATGAGCCGGAAACGCACCTCGATTCCGACAAGCGCGAGCTGCTCGAGGACTTGGTCGCGGAGTTCCCCGGCGCCGTCGTCACCGTGTCCCATGACCGCTACCTGTTGGACGACACCGTGAATCAGGTCGTCGAGCTCGATCGCGGCCACGTGGCGGTATGGCCGGGCAACTACTCCGCGTACGCCGTCGCGAAGGAGCTGGCGCTCCAGCGCCAGCAGCAGGTCTGGGTGACGCAGCAGAAAGAGATCGCGCGGCTCGAGGCCGCGATCAAACGCTTCGAGCTCTGGGCATCGATGGTCGTGAACGAACGCCACATCAGGCAAGCGAGGAACAAGCAGCGCCAGATCGACCGCATGGACAAGGTCGACCGTCCGGTGTTCGAGCGACGCAAGATGGCGCTCGAGCTCCGCCCCGCCGAGCGAGGGGGACAACGGATCGCCCGGCTCCGCGAGATCTCGATGGCGTTCGACGACGACCCGGTGCTCCTCGACGCCACATTCGACATCTACCGGCGCGAGCGACTGGGGGTCGTCGGACCGAACGGTGCGGGCAAGACCGTGCTCGGCAGGATCCTCGCCGGGGGGCTCGAGGCGACATCGGGGGAGCGCTGGGTGGGACCCTCCGTCCGGATCGGCTACCTGGAGCAGGGGTTCCAGGGCCAGGACCCGACGCTCACGCCGGTCGAGACCGTCCGGAAGACGAAGGCGATGTACGAGGGGGAGGCCGTCGCCCTGCTCGCGAAGTTCCTGTTTCGCTACGACCAGATGCGGACGCCGGTCGGGTCGCTCTCCGGCGGCGAGCGCACGCGGCTCGAGCTCTGCCTGCTGATGCTCTCGGGCGCGAACTGCCTCGTGCTCGACGAGCCGACGAACCATCTCGACATCGAGAGCATGGAGGTGCTGGAGGGCGCGGTGGAGTCGTTCGACGGGACCGCGATCCTGATCTCGCACGACCGGTACCTGCTGGACCGGCTCTGCGACCGGATCCTCGAGGTGCGCCACGGCGAGGTGCGGAGCTTCGACGGCGGCTACGACGATTGGGTTGCCGCGAAGGCCGTCGTGTGAGCGTCGAGCGCGACAACCTAGAACGGATCCGCGACGACCTCGTGATCTGCCGTCTCTGCCCTCGGTTGGTCGAGTGGCGGGAGCAGGTCGCCCGGGAGAAGGTGGCGCGCTTCGCCGACCAGGAGTACTGGGGGAGGCCGGTTCCCGGCTGGGGGGACCCGGATGCATCTGTCCTGATCCTCGGGCTCGCACCAGCCGCCCACGGCGGGAACCGGACCGGCAGGATCTTCACCGGCGACCGGAGCGGCGACTTCCTGTTCGCGTCGCTGCACCGGACCGGCTTCGCGAACCAACCGATGTCGATCTCCGCAGACGACGGGCTCCGTCTCCGCGGCGTCTACATCGCCGCCGTGAACCGCTGCGCGCCGCCCGCGAACAAGCCGACGCCGGAGGAGCGCGACCGATGCCTCCCGTACCTGGAGCGGGAGATCGGCGTGCTCGGGGACCTGCAGGTGATCGTGGCGCTCGGTGCGTTCGCGTGGGACGGGGCGCTGCGGGCCCTCGCCGCGCTCGGCTACGTCGTGAGGCCCCGACCGCGCTTCGGCCACCTCGCGGAGGCGAGGGTGGGACCGGTCGCCTTCCTCGGCTGCTTCCATCCGAGCCAACAGAACACGTTCACCGGCAAGCTCACCTCGGCGATGCTCGACGAGGTGTTCGACCGCGCCCGTGAGCTCGCAGACCGCTAACCCGGGCCGTCGTCGTCCTCGTCCGCGCGCCCCGTGACGCGGCGGTGCAGGCCTCGCAGCCCCGGCATCCGGTCGAACTCCAGGATGAACAGGGCGAGGACCGTGCCCAGGATCGCGGTGAGGTAGAGCCCGATGCCGGTCACGACGCCGATCGAGGCGACGCAGAGGATCGAGGCCGCCGTCGTGAGGCCGCGGGTTTGGCCCTCTCCGGCGCGCCAGATGATGCCGACGCCGAGGAAGCCGATGCCCGTGGCGACGCCGGCGACGGCCTGCCCGGCTGTGTCGGGGAACATCGTGATCGCGATACCGGCGAACGCGGCCGCGCCCAGGGCGACGATCGCGAACGTGCGCTCGCCGGCGCTCTTCCCACGGGATTCGCGTTCGAGTCCGATGAGGAAGCCCAGCAGCGCGGCGAGGCTCATCCGCGCCGCGAGCGTGAGCTCCAGCGTCCACCGACCGTCGTCGAAGCTGCCCACGGATGGAGCCTAGTCTGCCGGGATCATCGAACCCTCCGCGGGCGGGCGTAGCCGGTCGCCCCCCGTATGCTCGATCGCATGGGTCGGCACGGCTTCTTCCGCGTCTCTCCGATCGACGAGGATCGCCGCACGGTCGATCGCGCGACGGTCCGTCGCGTGATCGGCACGTTCCGCCCCTACAAGGGCAAGGTCGGCCTGGTCGGGCTGATGATCGGCGTGACGTCCGGGCTCGGCGTCATCAACCCGCTGATGATCGTGCTGGTCTTCGACCGGGCGCTGTTCGGTCCCGACGGCGTCTGCCAGGGGCAGCCCTGTCCGAACCTGCCGCTGCTCTATCTCTACGTCGCGATCATGATCGCCGTCCCGATCGTGACGAGCATCATCGGGATCGGTCAGACCTTCCTCACGAACGTCGTCGGCCTGAACGTGATGCAGGACCTCCGGAACCGGCTCTACCAGCACCTCCAGGCGATGCCGCTCCGGTTCTTCACGACGACGCGCACGGGCGAGATCCAGTCCCGGCTCGCGAACGACGTCGGCGGGGTGCAGTCCGTCGTCACCGACACCGCGTCGACCGTGCTGTCCAACGTCGTCACGATCATCAGCACGATCATCGCGATGATCCTGATCTCGATCCCACTGACGATCCTGTCGCTGCTGCTGATGCCGCTGTTCCTGTGGCTCACCGTGAAGGTCGGGAAGGCCCGGCGGGAGGTCGCGACCAACACGCAGCGAACCCTCGCGGACATGACCACGATCACCGAGGAAACGCTCAGCGTGAGCGGGATCCTGCTGTCGAAGGCCTTCGGACGGCAGCGGTTCGAGAGCGACCGGTTCCGGAACGAGAACGAGCGGCTGACCGGCTTCCTGCTCCGCCAGACGATGATCGGCCGGTCGTTCTTCGCGCTCGTCGGCACGTTCTTCTCGATCACCCCCGCCCTCGTCTACCTGGTGGCGGGATGGGTGAACTCGAATAACGGCCGGGCAGTCATCGCAGCGGGGATGCTCGTCGGCTTCACCACGCTGCAGTCCCGGCTCTTCTTCCCGATCGGCTCGATGCTGCAGGTCTCCACCGAGGTGCAGTCCTCGCTCGCGCTGTTCGATCGGATCTTCGAGTACCTGGACCTCCCGCACGAGATCCAGGACGCGCCGGACGCCGTGGCGATCCACGACGTCAGGGGCCACGTGCGGCTGCGAGACGTGCGCTTCCGGTACGAGGAGCCGCCTGAGGGCATCCCCGTCTCGCCAGACGCCCCGCCGCTCGGCGACGACGATCCCGTCCCGAGGGAGTGGACGCTCGACGGCGTCGATCTCGACATCCTCCCCGGGCAGTTGGCGGCGCTGGTCGGCCCCTCCGGAGCTGGCAAGACCACCGTGACGTACCTCGTGCCGCGGCTCTACGACGTGCAGGAGGGGTCGGTCGAGATCGACGACGTCGATGTCCGCACGATCACGCTCGAGTCGCTCGGCGAGGCGATCGGCGTGGTCACGCAGGAGACCTACCTGTTCCACGACACGGTGCGGCGGAACCTCCAGTACGGCAAGCCCGACGCGACCGACGAGGAGCTGATCGCAGCCGCGAAGGCGGCGAACATCCACGACCGGATCGCGGAGCTCCCGGAGGGCTACGACACCGTCGTCGGCGAGCGGGGGTATAAGCTCTCCGGCGGGGAGAAGCAGCGACTCGCGATCGCCCGTGTGGTGCTGAAGGATCCTCGGATCCTGATCCTCGACGAGGCCACGTCGTCGTTGGATACGACCTCGGAGCGGCTGGTGCAGTCCGCGTTGGAGCCGCTGATGAAGGGCCGTACGACGATCGCGATCGCCCACCGTCTCTCCACGATCCTGTCGGCCGACGTGATCTTCGTGCTCGATCGGGGGCGCATCGCCGAGCGCGGGACCCACGACGAACTCATCGAGCATGGCGGTCTCTACGCGCAGCTCTACGAGCAGCAGTTCCGAGGCGGCCTCGTCCAGGCCGAGTTCGAGGACGGCATGATCCTCGCCTCCGGTGAGGTCGTGCGAACCGAAAGCTGAGCCGCGCTCGTCAGTATCCGCCGCCGCTCCCGCCGGGGCAGGACACCAGCAGGACGGTCATCACCAGCAGCGCGATCCGGATCCGCGACGGCCAGAGCGCGGAGCGAAGGAACGTCGTCATCCGTCGCCGCATGCCGTGACCATTCCCCGGAGCCCGGCAGGCCGAAACCTAGAGGCGCTTGCGGTAGCTGAGGAGCACGAATCCGTCGGGGTACACGCGGTTCGCCAGCCGCTCGTAGCCGAGACGCTGGTACATCGCCTGCGCGGCCTCCATCCGCGACGTCGTGTGGAGCGTCATGAACGTCTTGCCGGCAGCGCGGGCCCGCTCTTCCGACTCCTCCATGAGCGTCCGAGCCACGCCGCGGGTCCGCGCCGCCGGATCGACCCCGAGCATCCGTATGTGCGCTTCCTCCGGCTCGAGGGGTCGCTGATCCGCGTCGTCACCGTCGCGGACCCGGCCGTCGAGCTCCAGCGTGAGCGATCCCAGGATCCGCCCCTCGTCGACCGCGACCAGGATCGTCGTCCGGTCGGCGCGCGCCGCCACGTCCGCGATCCGGAAGAGGTAGCGCTCCCAGTCCTCCTCGCCGGGCCGGACGTACTCGCGATAGGCCTCCGCGGTGACCCGTCCCGCCTCGGCGTGCTCCTCGGGGGCGGCTTCGCGGACGTCCATCGCCGGAAGGCTAGCGGAGGCCCTCCGGCTGCCGACCGTCAGCCTGATTGACTTCCCGCTCGGGATCGGGAGGATGGCGGGTGATGGAACCGGAGCTCTCGCGCCAGTTGCTCGCTGCGCATCGCGCGCTCTCGGCCGACCTCGTCGTCGAGATGGAGGAGCGCGGCTGGCCCGATCTCCGTGCCTCCCATGCCGCGCTCGTCCTGAACGTCGATCGCCGCTCCGGGACCCGGTTGACGGAGCTCGCCCGGCGCGCCGGCGTCACGAAGCAGGCGACGATGGTGGTGGTGGACGACCTCGAGGTGCGTGGGCTCGTCCGCCGGACGCCGGATCCGGAGGACGGCCGAGCGAAGGTGGTCCGGCTCACGGCCCGAGGACGAACGTTCGCGGCCGAATGCCGCCGGGCCGTCGCCGCCGCCGAGGCCCGAGCGAGGAGGACCCTCGGCGGGCGCCGGTACGAAGGCCTCCGCGAGGCCCTCGATCTCTTGCTGGAGGCCGACGACGACGGGGCGTGAGCCCGCGGCTCAGCTCCGGAGCGCGGGACGACGCGCGCGGAACCGATCGAGGGGGATCTCGGGAGCCTCGCCGTCGGCCAGATCGGCCACCACTTCGCCGATCAGGGGCGTGAACTTGAAGCCGTGCCCGCTGCAGGGCGACGCGACCACCAGTGGTCCGATGCGTTCGAGCACGAAGTCTTCGTCGGGCGTCGTCGTGTAGAGGCACGTCTCGGTCCGCGTGGATCGGGCAGCCGGGACCATGCGGCGGCGGACCCAGTCGATCATCCGCGTCTCGCGAACCTCGTCGGGCTCGAAGGTCCTCCTGTCCGGGTCGACGACCGGCCCCGACAGATGGGCGCCGGCCTTGAACGTGCCCGGGACGAACGGGTCGGGAACGAGGTACGGAGGCTGCATGGGCGCCTCGTCCCAATCGATCACGGTCGGCAGGTCTGCGGTTTCGACCTCGAAGTACGTCGACTGCTCGAGGGTCGGGCGCAGGGGGAGCGGGATGCCCGCACGTCCGAGGAGCGAGCCCGCCCACGCGCCGGCGGCGACGATCGCCACAGAGGCCCGGATCGTGTCCCCGCCCGCCGTCGTGACCTCGACGCCGTCACCCTGCGGATGGAGGCCCGTCGCCGCGGTCTCCTCGCGGAGATCGGCGCCGTGTCTCGCAGCCAGGCGAGCCAGCGCCTTGACGGTCTCGTGGGATCGCAGGATCGCCCCGTCGGGCTGGTACACGAAGCTCGATCGCGGAGGGAACCGGAGCATCGGCCACCGCTCCGCGACCTCGGCGTCCGACGGGCGCTCCAAGCGCTCGCCGGCGGCTTCGAGGGCCCGGGCCGACAGCTCGGTCGCCTTCCCGACGTCGATCCCGCCGACCACCCGCATCAGCTCGACGCCTGCTTCGTCTTCCAGCTCGCGCCACCGCTCCAGCGCGAGTCTGGCCATCCGCACGTAGATCGGGTCGTGGTACGTGAGGCGGAAGTTCCGGGTCGCCCCCGCCGTGCTCCCGTTCGCGTGGCCGAACGTGAACCGCTCCAGCAGGGCGACGGCGCGACCGCGCGCGCTGAGCGCTCGTGCGGCCGCGGTCCCCATCGGCCCGCCTCCCACGATCGCCACGTCGACGCGCTCCATCGCGGGCCGAGCGTACCGGGTGCTGGAAACGACTCCCGGGCCGGGCGAGACTCGGAGCATGACCGAGCCCAGCGAGGCCGTCCCCCCCACCGCGACGCAGGGATCGGAGCGCGAGTCCTGGCGGGGCCGATGGCCGCCGATGTCGTACTGGGTCCGGTGGGTGCTCACGATCGCGGCCGTCTCCGCGGTGCTGGCCGCTCTGTGGTCGGTCGGGAACATCGTGGTGCTCGTCCTGATGTCGGCCGTGCTCGCGATCGGCCTCGACCCGGCCGTGCGGCGCATCGAGCGACGGGGCAGGTCCCGCGGCCGCGCCGTCACCCTCATCTTCCTCGCCGTCCTGGCGATCGCCATCGCGTTCGCGTGGCTGGTGATCCCACCACTCGTGTCTCAGGTCGGTGACCTCGCGGACGACATCCCCGGCTACGTGGACCGGCTGTCCGAGCGGGACGACGCGATCGGCCGGTACGTGCGGGACAACGACGTCGCCGAGCGCCTGCAGGCCTTCGTGGAGAGCCTCCCGGCGAAGATCACGAACTCCTTCGGCACGATCGTCGGCGTGGCGGGGAAGGTCGGGAGCGTCATCTTCAACACGGTGACCGTCGCGATCCTCACGATCTACTTCATGCTCTCGCTCCCACGGATGCGCCGGACCGCCGCGGTGGCGTTCGCACCGGAGGCGCGGCAGCGGGCCGAGGACGTGATGGATCAGGCGATCTCGCGGATCGGCGGCTACGTGGCCGGCATCCTCACCACGGCGTCGATCGCCGGCACGTCGGCGCTCCTGTTCTTCACGATCCTGGGCTTCTTCGGCGCGGGGATCCCGTTCGCCGTCCCGCTCGCGGTCTTCTCCGGCATCGCGGGGCTGGTCCCGGCGGTCGGTGCCTACATCGGCGCCGCCCCGGCGGTGATCGTCGGCTTCTTCCAATCGGGTCTCACCGGCGTCCTCATCCTCGTGTACTTCATCGTGTACCAGCAGGTGGAGAACTACGTCGTCCAGCCGCGCATCATGAAGAACGCCGTGAACCTGTCGCCGGCGGCAGTGATCGTCTCCACCCTGGTCTTCGGCTCGCTCGCCGGGTTCGCCGGCGCGGTGCTCGCGTTGCCGGCAGCGGCCACGATCAAGGTCGTCATCGTCGAGGTCTTCCTACGGGATCGGGTCGCCGAAGGTGATCCGGTCGCGCAGGAGAAGCTCGAAGAGCACGAGCGAGCGGAGGCCGATGCGCAAGCCGAGTCGGCGGAGCGGACGCGAGCCCGGAAGCGGTTCGTGCGTCGCTTCCAGGACCGGTTCCGCGGGAAGCCCTCCGGGTAGCATGGTGCCGTGCCTCTAGCCGTACCTCCAGGAAGCGATGCCGGCCGCGAGGGAGCCACGGGCAAGACCGGCAAGCCGACCGAGATCCGGAACAAGCCCGAGCGACCGCGAGACCGGCTCGGTCGGCCCCTTCCGTGGGGAGCCGACGCCGAGCTGGAGCTGGACGACTTCGATGCGCTGAGCCTGGACGAGAACCACGAGCTGGCGCGGGAGCACGCACGCGCCGGCCGATGGTTCCCGGCGCACGAGGCATGGGAGACTGCCTGGAAGCAGGCGCGCGACACGCCGGAGGCGGAGCTGTTCAAGGGACTCTCGCAGATGGGCGCGGGCTACGTGCACCTCCTCCGCGGGAACGCGCACGGAGCGTCCACGCTGCTGCGGCGGGCGGCGATGCGGATCGGCTCCTACGACGACGGCACGCGCGGCGTTCCCGCGCCGGCGCTCGCGGCGCGCCTCGTCGTCGACGCGGACGCGGTCGAGCGCGGTGACCTCGCTCCTGGCGAAGGCGCGACGGTCGATCCCGTGGCCGTGTAGCCTGGGTCCGTGAGCCAGGCCGTGAGCGAGATCAACTGGACCGGCCGGACCGGCCCCTTCACCTTCCGCGTGAACCCTGGTGTCTTCGCGCCCACCCACACGAGCAAGACGATCGCGGAGGCGCTGGACGTCCGGCCCGACGACACCGTGATCGACGTGGGGTGCGGTTCGGGCGTCCTGTCCTTCGTCGCGGCCCGTCTCGGCGCCCGTCGCGTCGTCGGGTGCGACATCTCGGAGGAGGCCGTCGAGATCGCGCGGCTGAACGCCAGGAACCTCGGGCTCGACGAACGATGCGAGTTCCGTGTGGGCAGCCTGCTGGATCCCGTCCGCGACCTCCGTGCGGACGTCGTGATCGGCGACGTCTCGGGGATCCCCGACGAGATCGCGCAGGTGGCCGGTTGGTTCCCGGACGGGAGAGCCGGCGGACCGACAGGGGCGGAGCTCCCCTCAGCGATGCTGGAGTCGATCGGGGACACGCTCAAGCCCGGCGGCTACCTCTACCTGCCCACCGGGACGATCCAGGACGAGCGAACGATCCTCGAGAAGGCTCGGGAGATGTTCGGCGAGCGGATGCAGGCCGTGATCGAGCGAGACTTCCCCCTGCCGGATGTCGTCGGCAAGTCGCTCGCGGCGGCGCGCATGATGAAGGACGGTCTCCTGAACCTCCACAAGCGGGGCTCCCGCTTCCTGTGGCGCCTCCGCGTCTGGCGCTGCGAACGCTGACCCCGGACTAGTCATCCGGCCGCAGCACCGCCACGGCCTTCACCTCGTAGCCCGCCTCGCGCAGATGGTCGGCGCCCCCGCGATCGATCGCGAGGACGATCGCGGCGATCTGCGCACCGGCAGCCTCGAGGACCTCCGCGGCGGCTCGCACCTGATGACCGGTCGTCGAGACGTCTTCGATCACTACGATCCTGGCCCCGGGCTCCACGACACCCTCGACCTGGGCCCTCGTCCCGTACTCCTTCGCCTGCTTGCGGACGACCGTGACCGGCAGGCCGGTCTCGAGTGACACCGCGGCGACGAGCAGCATCGCAGCTCCCTCGGGAGCGCCGAGGTGGGTGACGTCACGCGGGAGGAGCGCTGCCGTCGCCTTCGCCACGTCTCGAAGCAGCGCCGGATCGGTGAGGAAGCGGAACTTGTCGAAGTACACCGAGGACCGCCGCCCACTCGACAGTACGAAGTCCCCGTGGAGCTCCGATGCGGCCACCATCCGGCCCACGAGATCGTCGTTCACGGGCGGCTAGCATACGGGCGTGGGTCGTGGCGACGGGTGGTACGGAGCCGTCGGCCGCCGGGCGTTCTTCGCGTTCCCGCCTGAGGCATCGCACCGCGTCGCGACGTCCCTGCTGTCGTTGCCGCTGCCCTGGGAGCGGATCGGCGGGGCGGCTCGCGATCAGGACCTCGAGGTGGATCTCTGCGGGGTGCGCCTCTCGAATCCGATCGGCCTGGCGGCGGGCTTCGACAAGGCGTGCCGGCATCTCGATGCTCTCGGGCGGCTCGGATTCGGTTTCGTGGTGGGCGGCACCATCACGCGGGCGCCCAGGGTAGGGAACCGGAAGCCCAGGATCGTGCGCTCGACGGGCCGGCGCGCGATCGTGAACTCGATGGGCCTGCCGAACCCGGGCGCGAGGGTCGCCGCCGCGTCGCTCGCCCGGACGCGCCGGACGGCGCCCCGGTTCGCGAGCGTCGCGGACGAGGACCTCGGGAGCGCGGCGGAGACGGTCGCGCTCCTGGCCCCGCACGTCGACGGATTCGAGCTGAACGCGAGCAGCCCCAACGCTCCCTGGCGCCACGACCCGGCGCACCTGGGCACCCTGCTCGGGGCCTTCCGCGAGCGTACGGACCGTCCGGTGCTGCTGAAACTGCCCCCGTTCACGGGGGAGGAGGATCGCTCCGCGGTGCTGGATCTCGCCCGCGCCGCGGTCGACGCGGGGGCGCGGGGCCTCGTCTGCTCGAACACGATCCCCGTGCAGGAGCCCCGGCTCGTGGCCGGTCGCGGCGGCCTCTCGGGTGGGCCTCTGTCGGACCTGACGCCTCGGGTCGTCTCGGCCGTGGCCGCCGCGACCGGTCCCGCCGTCCCGATCGTCGCCTGCGGGGGCATCTTCACGGCGAAGGACGTCCGGGCCTGCCTGGACGCGGGCGCCATCGCCGTGCAGCTCTACACCGGACTGATCTATCGAGGACCCGGGATCGTCGGGGCCCTCACCAGAGGTCTCGACGAGGGCCTCATCGGGGATCATCCGGGCGGTCGCGCCCCCGGCGGCGCTCCCGGATCGTGACGGCGCCGGCGCGACCCCCCATTGCACCGCCCGGGCTTCGAGGTCAAGATTGCCGGGTTCGCCACGCTGCGGGGCAAGAGAGGGGGAAGCGGCGAGTGGCCGAAGCTGCCCGGCTGGAGGAAGCGCGTCCCGAGCCGACCGACCCCTCCTCCGCCGTCACGCTCCAGGAGGTCGTCAAGCGCTTCGGTGACGTGGTCGCCGTTGACGGCGCCACACTCGACGTGCGGACCGGAGAGTTCTTCTCCCTGCTCGGCCCGTCCGGGTCCGGCAAGACCACGTGCCTCCGGATGATCGCCGGCTTCGAACAGCCCACGTCGGGGCGGATCCTCCTCGGCGGCCGCGACGTCTCGGACCTCGCGCCGTTCGAGCGCGACGTGAACACCGTGTTCCAGGACTACGCGCTGTTCCCGCACATGACCGTGGCGCGGAACGTCGGCTACGGGCTCATGGTGCGCAAGGTCTCGAGCGGGGAGCTCACCCGGCGGGTGGCCGACGCGCTCGAGATGGTCCGCCTCGGGCACCTCGGCGACCGCAAGCCCGGACAGCTGTCCGGCGGACAACGACAGCGCGTGGCGCTCGCGCGCTCGCTCGTGATGCGCCCCAAGGTGCTCCTCCTGGACGAGCCGCTGGGTGCGCTGGACCTCAAGCTCCGGCAGGCGATGCAGATCGAGCTCAAGGAGATCCAGCAGGAGGTGAGCTTGACCTTCCTCTACGTGACGCACGACCAGGAGGAGGCGCTCACGATGAGTGACCGGCTCGCCGTCTTCAACCAGGGCAGGATCGAGCAGGTGGGGTCGCCGGCCGAGGTGTACGAGCGGCCCGCCACCGCGTTCGTGGCCGGCTTCATCGGCGTGTCGAACGTCCTGGAGGGTGGGGCCGCCGAACGGATCACGGGCAGCGGCCAGGCGTTCACCGTCCGTCCGGAGAAGATCGCGATCGTGTCTCCCGGTGCGGAGGTGGACGGGTCGCAGTGCACCGCGACCGGACGCGTGCGCGAGGTGGTCTACCTCGGCGCCATCACGCGGTACATCGTCGAGCTCGACGTCGGAGGCGTGCTGGTCGTCATGCAGCAGAACCTGACCACGAGCTCGATGGAGGCGCTCCAGGTGAAGGGCCAAGCCGTTCGCCTGCGGTGGGATCGGAGCAACAACCGGCACGTGGAGGCGACCGGAGGCAACGAGGGGTCCGACGTGGACCCGGAAGAGGGGGCAGGATGAAGAAGCTGAGCCGATGGCTCGTCGTGTGCTCCACGCTCGCGCTGATCGCGGCGGGGTGCGGAGGCGACGAAGGAGACGGGAACGGCACCACCGTTCCGACGGATCCGGATGAAGCGAGGATCACCGAGGTCGGCGAGGGCGAAGGAGAGGTCAGCATCATCGCCTGGGCCGGGTACATCGAGCGGGGCGAGACGGATCCCGCCTACGACTGGGTCACCGAGTTCGAGGCCGACTCCGGGTGCACCGTCACGGTCAAGACCGCGAACACGTCGGACGAGATGGTCGCCCTGATGCAGGAAGGCGGCGGACAGTACGACCTCGTGACCGCGTCGGGAGACTCGAGCCTCCGCCTGATCGAGAGTGGGACGGTCCAGCCCGTGAACCTCGATCTGATCGAGAGCTACGACGCCGTCGACCCGAACCTCCAGGACGCGCCGTGGCACACGGTCGACACCGACGGGGACGGGACCGCCGAGCACTACGGGGTGCCGTACCAGTGGGGATCCAACGTCCTGATGTACGACGACGCCGTCTTCGGCGGCGAGGCCCCGACGAGCTGGAATGTCGTCTTCGAGGAGATGACCCTGCCCGACGGTGCGTCCAACAAGGGTCGCGTCCAGGCATACGACGGGGCGATCTACATCGCGGACGCCGCGCTCTACCTGAAGGCGCACAACCCGGAGCTAGGCATCGAGGACCCGTACGCGCTCACCCGCGAGCAGTTCGACGCCGCGCTGGAGCTCCTCCGCCAGCAGCGGGAGCTGGTCGGTCGCTACTGGCACGACGCGTTCGTGCAGATCGACGACTTCGGCAACGGGGAAGCCGTGGCGAGCTCGTCCTGGCCGTTCCAGGTGAACGTGCTGGCGGCGGACGACCCGGGCTTCAAGAGCGTCATCCCCGAGGAAGGGGCCACGGGCTGGGCGGACACGACGATGATGCACGCGGACGCCCCGCATCCCAACTGCGCCTACCTCTGGATGGAGTGGTCGCTGAACGAGAAGCTGCAGGGCGACCTGGCCGCGTGGTTCGGGTCGGTGCCGGCGAACCTGGGAGCGTGCGAAGACAACGAGCTGCTCACCGACGAGGGCTGCGCCACGAACGGTCTGAACAACTTCGACCAGATCGAGTTCTGGCGGACGCCACAGGCCGACTGCTTCGATGACGACGAGGCGACCGAGTGCGTGCCCTACCTCGAATGGGTGACGCAGTACGTCGCCGTGATCGGCGGCCGTTGAGCCGAATCCCTCGCCCGCCGGGGCGACGGAGGGACGGACGGAGGACGGGGCTCGCTGGACGCGGGCCCCGTCCTCCGGCACCCTCGTGCAGGTGACGGCAGGCGGTCCGGGGAAGCCCGGCGCCGGGATCTCGGGCTTCTTCTACCGCCACCCGTGGACCAAGCTCGCGCTCCTGCTCCTGCCCGGCCTTCTGTGGCTCGGCGTCGTCTATCTCGGGTCGCTGGCGTCGATGCTCGTCTACGGGTTCTGGAGCCAGGAGGAGTTCACGGGGTTGATCGCCCGCGACTTCACGTTCCAGACCTACGGTGACCTGCTGGAACCCGCCCATCGCGACATCATCATCCGAACGTTCGCGATGGCGGCGGCCGTGAGCATCGCGTGCGCGGTGCTCGCCTTCCCGCTCGCGTACTACATGGCGCGGTACGCGACCACGCGGATGAAGACGGTCTTGTACCTCGCCGTGATCATGCCCCTGTGGTCCAGCTACCTCGTCCGGGCGCTCGCGTGGCGACAGATCCTGACGAACGAGGGGATCCTGAACTGGGGGTTGGACCGGGTCGGCCTGGACGGGGTCGTGCGCGCGATCCTGCAGATCCCGGTCGTCGGCGGGCCTTCGATCATCCAGTCCTACGTCGCGCTGTTCATCGCCTTCGTCTACCTGTGGCTCCCGTTCATGGTCCTGCCGGTGGAAGCGGCGCTCGAGCGCGTTCCCCCCTCCTACCTGGAGGCGTCGAGCGACCTCGGTGCGCGGCCGTGGCTCACGTTCCGCACGATCGTGCTGCCGCTCGCCAAACCCGGCCTGATCGCGGGCTCGATCTTCACCTTCTCGCTCACGCTCGGGGACTTCATCCTGCCCTCGATCTTCGGACAGTCCCAGCTGTTCCTGGGGCAGGAGGTCTTCCAGCAGGTCGGGGTGATCGGGAACACGCCCCTCGCCGCGGCGTTCACGTTCGTCGCGATGGCGATCATGGTCGGGTACCTCTTGGTGGCGCGCCGGAGCGGCGCGTTCGAGACGCTCTGATGGCGAGAGGGACGGGAGATCGAGCGGGCATCGGGCTCCGCCTCGCCTCGATCGCCGTGGTGACGTTCCTCTATCTCCCGCTCGCGATCATCATCCTCTACGCGTTCAACACCCAGTCGGCGTTGTTCACGTTCCCGCCACCCGGCTTGACGACGCGCTGGTTCGAGGTGGCGTTGTCGAATCCAAGCCTGTGGGCGGCGTTGCGCCTCTCCGTCACGGTGGCCGCGATCGCAACGCTGATCGCGCTCGTGATCGGCAGCCTGCTCGCCGCCGCGGTGTACCGGACGCGGTTCTTCGGACGGGAGGCGATCTCGTTCGTCGTGTTGCTCCCGATCGCGCTCCCCGGGATCGTCACGGGCATCGCGCTGCGGTCCTCGTTCGCGATCGCCGGCGTTCCGTTCAGCACGTGGACCCTCGCCGTGGCGCACGCCACGTTCTGCATCGTGATCGTCTACAACAACGTGGTCGCTCGGTTCCGGCGGATGTCACCCAACATCGGGGAGGCGTCGGCGGACCTGGGCGCCACGGGCTGGCAGACGTTCCGGCACGTGGTGCTGCCGAACCTCGCGACGGCGCTGCTCGCCGGCGGGATCCTGGCCTTCGCGCTCAGCTTCGACGAGATCGTGGTCACGACGTTCACGGCCGGGAACCAGCGGACGATGCCGATCTGGATCTTCGAGCGATTGTTCCGACCGCAGCAACGGCCCGTGACGAACGTGGCCGCGATCCTGGTGATCGTGGTGACGTTCGTCCCCGTGCTGATCGCCCAGCTGTTGACGCGTGAGGAGCGGCGGTCGGGTCGCTAGAGGTACTGCCCGCGTGACGGCGGCGAGGGCTGATCCTGCTGCGGGTTCTGTGCCATCAGGCCGCGTCGCCGGATCTCCTCGAACTGCTGACGCGCGGCCATCTGCTGGGCGAACATCGCCGCCTGGATGCCGTGGAACAACCCCTCCAGCCAACCGACCAGCTGCGCCTGCGCCACGCGCATCTCGGATTCGCTCGGCACGCCGTCCAGCGGCGGCACGAGGTCCTCCAGCTCCGCCTTGAGGTCGGCGCTGACCGAGCCGCCGAGCTCTTCCACCGACCGGTGGTAGATCTCGACCAGCCGTTTGCGCCCGGGTTCGTCCATCGAGGCGTGACGGGTCTCCTCGACGAGCTCTCGAACCATCGACGCGATCCGCAGCAGCTTCGCGGGTTCGGTGATGGTCTCCGGCGAGGGGCCGTCGGGCCCCGGTTCCTTGGCCGGGTCGACGGGTACGGCCTGCATCGGCTGCTGCGGCGGCTCCTGCGGATCGCTCACCGAGCCAACCTAGCAGCCTCCCTGTCGGAGACCCCTCCGAGCGCACGGAGGAAGAGCGCTTCGGCGACGGTGAGGTGTTCGATCTCCGACAGGTCGACGCTCTCGTTCACCGAGTGGATCGCGGAGCGGTCGTCCATCGCGCCCCAGATCAACACCTCGATGCCGGGGAACGTCTGCGTGAGCATCGGCACGAGGGGGATCGACCCGCCCGACCCGAGCTCGATCGCGTCGCGGCCGTAGGCCTGTTCCAGGGCGTCCACCGCGGCGCGGCTCGCCCGGGTCGTGGTGTCGACCAGGTAGCCGTGCCCGGCCTCGAACCCGGAAGCGCCTTCGAACGTCACCTCCACGCCCCAGGGGGCGTGCCCGCGGAGATGCTCCACGAGGGCCTGCCGGGCGGCGACAGGGTCGTCCCCCGGCGCAAGGCGGAGGCTGACACGGGCACGCGCGACCGGCACGATCTGGTTCGACGACCCCGCGATCGCGGGCGCATCCACGCCCAGGACGGCGACGGCGGGCCCGCTCAATAGTCGATCCGCGAGGGAGCCCGAGCCGATCAGCTCCACCGACCCGAGCACGCCCGACTCCTCGCGGAACTCGTCCTCCGGGATCTGCGTACCGGTCCAGACGAAGCGTTGCAGGCCCGGGATCGCCACGTCGCCGGCGTCGTCGTGCAGGGACGCGATCATGCGAGAGAGCGCGGTGATCGCATCCGGGATCGGCCCTCCGTAGGAGCCGGAATGCTGCGCGCTGGGCAGGACCCGCACCTGCACCACGAGGTCGGTGACCCCGCGGATCGAGGAGTTCAGCGTGGGCACGCCGGTGCGGTAGTTGCCGCCGTCGGCGATCACAGCGACGTCTGCGCGGAGCAACTCGGCGTTGCCCTGCACCAGGTTGGGGAGGTGCTCCGTGGAGCACTCCTCCTCCCCCTCCACCACGACCTTGATCGAGACCGGCGGGGGACCGTGGGCGAGGAGGGCACGGATCGCGCCGGCATGGACGACGATGCCGCTCTTGTCGTCGGCGGCGCCGCGCCCGTACATCCGCCCGTCCCTGAGGACCGGCTCGAACGGCGGCGTGTCCCACTGCTCGACGGGACCCTCCGGCTGGACGTCGTGGTGCGCGTAGAGGAGCACGGTCGGCGCGTCGGCAGGGCCGGCGAGCGATCCGAAGACCGCCGGGTGGCCGCCGTCCAGCTCGAGGAGCCGCGCGTCCTCGACCCCGGCCTCCGCCAAGACGTCCCTGGTCGCCTCGGCCGAGGCGCGCACGTTCGCGGGGTCGTAGCCCGGGTAGCCCATCGAGGGGATCCGCACCAACCGCTCCAGGTCGGCCACGGTGCGAGACATGTCGGCCGAGATGCGTTCGCGGAGGACCCGGTCGGTCATTGGGGAGCGAGCCTACCGGCTACGGCGCGAGGCGCCGGATCGTCCAGCGCTCGCCCGCCCGCTCGTAGAGGAACCGGTCGTGGAGGCGGTGCTGCCGGCCGGTCCAGAACTCCACGGTGCTCGGATCGACCCGGAACCCGCCCCAGAACGAGGGTCGCGGGACGTGTTCCCCGTACTCGGCGTCGAGGGCGGCGAACCGCTCCATCAGCTCCTGCCGGGACCCGAGCTGGGTGCTCTGCCGCGAGGCCCATGCTCCCAGGCGCGCCTCCCGAGGCCGGGTCGCGAAGTAGGCGTCGGACTCCTCGGCGCTCACCCGCGAGACGTCGCCGGTGACCGAGATCTGCCGGTCGAGCTCCTTCCAGTAGATCGAGAACGCCGCCCATGGGTTCTCGGCGAGCTCGCGGCCCTTCCGGCTCCCGAGGTTCGTGTAGAAGACGAAGCCCCGGTCCTCGATCGCGCGCAGGAGCACGTGGCGGATCGACGGGCGACCGTCCCGCGACGCGGTGGCGAGCGCCATCGCGTTCGGCAGATGGATGCTCGCGCGCTCCGCATCCTCGTACCAGCGCCGGAGCAGCACCACGGGATCGGACGGAAGGCTCTCGACCTCCAGCGGTTCCTCGTCGTCGGCGCCCACGAGCCCAACGGTACCGTGCCTCCAAGCGATGCCGGTCCCGCGCTCGGGGAGGAGCTACCGCGACGACCCGGCGTCGCTCGAGGGAGGTAGGCGTGGAGACGATCCGCCATCTCCCTCTGGCGGCCGAGGGCGATGCAGGGACCGTCGTCGATCTCGTCGGGGGTGATCCCCAGACGCTCTCGCGCGATCCGGCGAAGGAAGGTGGCCGGGGAGAGGCGTCGTCGCGACAGAGGAGCACCTTCGTCGGCACCGCCGGCCACACCTCGAGGGGCCACGGCTCACGCATCGACGTGGACGAGGGATGTGCCCGCTCCCGTCGCAGGCTTCGCACGCGAGCTCCGATGACATGTCGTGGTCATAGGTGGCGATCACGTCGTCTCCTCGGCTCGGGAACCTCCTGCTCGTATTCCGTGATCGCCCACCAGTCCGGGGGTGGCTCTCCGGGAGCCGGGATCATGCCCCCGACCAGCACGAGCAGCTCCGCCGTCACCCGATCGCACACGAGCGGGGCCGTGAAGCAGCCGAACGACGGGCGACCACGACCAGCTCCGTGCGGTCGCCGATCGCATCGAGCACGGCGTCGGCGTAGGCTCGGAGCCCGGCCGAGTCGTCGTCGCTCGGAAGGTCTGGTGCCACGACGTCGTGGCCCCGTGCACGCAGGTGGGCGTCCACCAGGTGCCAGTACCAGTCCCCGTCGCCGGCCCCGTGGATCAGGACGTAGGTCGCCATCGGGTCAGCTGCCCCGTCGCGCGTGACCCGTCTCCTGGCGTGGGGGCGTTCGGATCGTCTTCGGTCGGCGCCCCCGGCAGGATTCGAACCTGCGCCCCCGGCTCCGGAGGCCGGTGCTCTATCCCCTGAGCTACGGGGGCTCGTGGGGCAGTCTAGCAACGGCCCTCGCGGCGCCCGGCCCGCCGAGCGCGGATATCCTCGGCGGGTGTCCGATCCCGCCGCCCCTCGGGTCCTGTTCGCC
>JBOGVD010000040.1:0-13039 GCA_050696355.1 Actinomycetota bacterium | reverse complement strand
CATGTGATGACAGCAGGACGCGGCGCATGTCCGCCATCGTCCAGCGACCCCCCGATGGTGTCTCGATGCCCTGCTCGTTCCAGGACGTGACGACGCTACTGAGGCTCGCGCCCTCCAGGACACGACGTGCGGCATCGCGCAGGAGCTTCGCTTCGGGCTCGTAGATGATGAGCTCGGCGCGTTTGCCCGGCTCCTTCACCACGGAGTACCCGAACGGCCTCCTCCCGCCGCCCGACCAGCGGCCAGTCTTCGCAAGCTCGGCATGTTTCGCGCGAGCCCGCTCCGATCTTGTGGCGGCTTCAAGCTCGGCCAGGACTGCGATGACGCCGACCATCGCCCGACCCATCGGGGTAGCGGTGTTCAACGGTTCGGTCGCGCTCGCCAGAAACTGCTTCCGGTCGGTCAGCTCCTCCAGGAGGTTCGCCACATCGGCCACTCGCCGTCCGACGCGGTCGAGCTTCCACGCGAGCAGCCCGTCAGCCTCTCCCACACGGAGCACCTGGAGTGCCGCCTCGAACTCCGGCCGCTCCTTCCGGATCCATCCGGACACGTCCGCCTCGCGGAAGGTGCCGACGATGTGCCAGCCCTGCGCCTTCGCGTACGCCTTGCAGGCTGCGAGCTGGCGGCTGGTGGCCGTCTCCTCCCCGGTACGATCGCGCGACAGCCTTGCGTAGACGACGACGCGGTTCCTCGACGTGCCCATGCCTTGCCCTCCTTGGGTGGACACCGTACCACGTGTCCATTGGTAATACATCGGCATGCGCCGTCGACAGCGATCCGTCGTGGCCGGTGTTCATCGCCTGGAGCATGTCGAGGGCCTCGCCGCCGCGAACCTCGCCCACGATGATCCGGTCGGGACGCATGCGGAGGGCGTTGCGGACGAGGTCGCGGACCGTCACCTGACCGCGACCCTCTACGTTCGCCGGCCGCGCCTCGAGGGAGACGACGTGCGGCTTCGCCAGGCGGAGCTCCGCCGCATCCTCGATCGTGATGAGCCGCTCCTCGTCCGGGATGAAGGAGGAAAGGACGCCGAGAAGTGTCGTCTTGCCGCTGCCGGCGCCCCCGCTGACCAGGATGTTCGCTCTCCCGCGGACGCAGGCAGTGAGGAACCGCAGCCCGCGGGGACCGATGCTCCCCTGGCGGACGAGGTCCTCGCCGGAGAAGGGGACGGGAGCGAACGTGCGGATCGTGAGCACGGGACCGCGGAGCGAAAGGGGCGGAACGATCGCGTGCACCCTGCTGCCACCCGGAAGTCGCGCGTCCACCCAAGGTGACGCTTGGTCGACCCGGAGGCCCAGAGGGCCCACGATACGTTCGATCAGGTGTAGGACCGACTCCTCCCCCTCAAACAGCCGATCCTCCACCCTTTCGATCCGCCCCTCTCGCTCCACGTATACGTCGTCAGGTCCGTTGACCATCACCTCGGTGACCTCCGGGTCCCTCAAGAGGAACTCGATGGGTCCGAACCCGACGACCTCGTCGGAAATCTCGTTGACCACCCGAGCCAGATCCCGCTGCGGGAGGAGCGCGCCGCTCTCGCGCATCAGGGAGAGGGCTTCCTCGCGGACCCTCACCCGACGCTCCGTGCGCGGCGCTGCGAACAGCCCGCGCGCGTCCACCCGCTCCCGGAGCTGCGCCCGCAACCGTCGCCGCACCTCGGCGAGGGGATCCGCGCTCATGCCGCCGCGGCGTCGGCTCGTCCTGCGTGGTCCATCCGGTTCCCTCCGAACACTCGTGGGGAAGCACATCTTCGACACGAGGGGGTGAGGAGGATGCCGATCCGGCGGAGGAAGGCTCGCCTGCGATCGACAGGAACGACCCTAGCGCGAGGTCCCGACACGGAGCCATCCCCAAGGCGGGGGGTTCGGCGAACGTGGCGGGGGATTCGTCGGCCGGATCCGGTGGGAGGGCGGCGTCGACCGCCCTCCCTCGGGGGTTACGCCGTCAGGGTGACCGGGATGTCGACCACGTTGATCGAGGAGCCGTCCATCGCGCTCACCTCGTACACGCGGATCGTGCCGGGCTGCGTCGCGTCGACGTCGTAGCGGACGTCGGTCTCGTACGTGCCTCGGCAGCCGGTCCCGCAGGTCGCCATCGTGAACGTCGACGCCACGGTGCGTCCCTGCCGGTCGAGGATCGCGATCGACACGACCGCCTCGAACACGTTCGCGGTCCCGCTGATGCGCACGGGGCTCGACACACGCTCCGCGATCGTGGGGCTCTGGACGAGGATCCACGGCAGCTGATCGGCGAAGTCGGCTCGCCGTTGCGGTCCGTCGATCCCGTAGCCGCCGAAGTTCGTCAACGGGACGCCCTCGACCTCGAACAGCACCCCGTCGACGCGTTCGAACTGGGTGAGCGTGTACACGACCTGCGACAGGCTCCCCACCGCGATCGCCGGCGTTTCCTGGGCGGTGAACGCGGCGTCCAGATCCACCGTGGCCACCCCGTCGTCGATCGTGAGGCCGAGCAGCTGCGTGCCCGGGTCGATCGACGTGCCGAGGTTCGCCTCGCGTTCCGCGCCGGCGGGGCCGTCGAGCAGGGCCTCGAGGGCCAGCGCGCCGACCGCCGGCGTGAACGGCTCCGACCGGTGGGTCACGAACAGGGACCCGTCGTGGGTGAACCAGAGCTCGTACGTCACCGTCCGCGCCGGGGTCGGCGACGCCGGAGGGGACGAGGGACTCGCTCCTGGGGGTGACGCCGACGGGGATGCGGGGTCCATGCCGGGCGCCGTACCCAGGGAGCCGGCGCCGGTCTCGGCGCACGCCACGGTGAGCGCGGCCAAGGTCACCATCATCGCGATCGAACGCTTCATGGGTTGCCTCCTCGTGTCGGGGACGTGGCCCATGCTGGGGAGCTGGTGCAACAGGGGAACCGCACGCGCGTCACGGTTCGGTAACGACATCGTCCGGCAGGCGCAGCGTGAAGCGCGAGCCGGCGCCCGGCTCGCTCCGGACCTCCACGTCCCCGCCGAGCAGCCTCGCGTTCTCGCGAGCGATCGCGAGGCCGAGACCGCTCCCCGGGCCCGAGCGCGCCGGGTCGGCACGATAGAACCGATCGAAGACGTGCCCGAGCCGGTCGGGCGGGATCCCGGGCCCGGCGTCGCTGACCTCCACGACCGGCCCCGTGTCGCGGCCGATCCGGACCGCGACGTCGCCGCCGCCGTGCTCGGGCGCGTTGGCGATCAGGTTGGCCACGATCCGATCGACCCGAGTTCGGTCGGTGGTCACAACGACGTCCTCGGAACGGATCTGCACCCTCCCCTGCCAGCCGCGGCTTCGCACCGTACCGTCGATCAAGCCTCCGAGGTCGAACGTCTCGGTGCGGACCTGCTCTCGCCCCGCGTCCAGGGACGCGAGGTTCGTCAGGTCCTCGACCAGCCGGCGCAGGCGGGCGACGTCGCCGACGAGGAGTTCCGCGGCCCGACGGGCATCGGATGGCATCCTGGCGAGATGTTCCTGCAGCACCGACGCTTCGGACACGAGCGCGGCGACCGGCGTTCGGAGCTCGTGGGAGACGTCGGACGTGAAGCGCCTCCCCCACGCTTCCGCCGCCGCGAGGGTCGCGATACGGCCGACCGCGACGCGGGCGAACGCGAAGGCGACCACGACGATCGCGACGCCACCGATCACGAGCGCCGTCGCGAGCTCCCGGAGGTCGTCGTGGATCACCGCTTCCGAGAAGACGAAGTAGAGCTCGGCGTCGCGGTCCGGCGTGGGGCCGCCCACGAGCAGCGTGGGCACGCCGCCGGCCTCGATCCGATCGTAGCCGAGCTGCCCACGTGCCGCGAGGTCGCGCAGCTCGGACGGGATCTCGAACCTGAGTGAGGGATCGGAGCGGATCGTCCGCCCGTCCCGGACCAGGACGGCGCGGACCCCGCGTTCGACCTCGTACGTCTCGACGGCCTGCTCGAGGTCCGTGGTCTCCGCGAGCAGTGTGCCGGCCAGGCGGAGATCGAACACCGCTTCGGCGCGCGCGCGTTCCAGGGAATCGCCGAGGCGAGCGTCCCGGACGAGCACGAACACCACCGTAGAGAGGGTCGCGGCCACCGCCGCCGCCGTCAGGACGACGGCGACCACGAGCCGGCGCGGCGATCCCCGGCCCCCGACCACGCCGCGTCAGCCGCGCTCGAGCCGGTAGCCGACGCCGCGCACGGTCGAGATCCTGGTCGGCTTCGTGGGATCCTCCTCGATCTTGGCGCGGAGCCGCTGGATGGCGACGTCGACCAGCCGTGAGTCCCCCAGGTACTCGTAGTCCCACACACGGGTGAGCAACACGTCCCGGGTGTGCACCTGACCCGGTCGTCGCGCCAGCTCGACGAGCAGGCGGAACTCCGTCGCCGTGAGCGCGAGGTCGCGCCCCTCCTTCCGGGCCACGAACCCGGCGACATCGATCTCGAGGTCGCCTACGCGCAGGACGGGGTCGGCCGGTTCCGCCGCAGCGCGCCGGAGGACGGCCCGGCACCGCGCGACGAGCACGGGCATGTCGAACGGCTTCGTCACGTAGTCGTCAGCACCGAGCTCGAGGCCGACGATCACGTCGGTCGCGTCTGCCCGAGCGGTGAGCATCACGATCGGGATCCGGCTGTCCTTGCGCACCTCGCGCGTGATCTCGAACCCGTCGAGCGTCGGGAGCATCACGTCCAGAACCGCGAGATCGAAGGGGTCGTGGCGGAGGCGCTCGAGACCCTCACGGCCGTCGGCGCACGAGGTCACCCGGAATCCGGCGTTGGAGAGCCCCAGACCGGCCATCTCGCGGATCGAGGGGTCGTCCTCGACCAGCAGCACGCGTTCGTCCACGGGCGAAGCGTAGCCCGGTCAGGACGCCATCTCTTCGACGACGGGCTCCGACAAGGTGTCAGCGAGCCGATCGAAGCGCCGTGCCATGCGACCCTTCGCGGGGAGCAGGCGGCCGCGCTCCTGCGCCGAACGGATGGCGCGATCGAGCGGGAAGACCGCGATGGCCGGCTCGCCGAAGACGCGGCGGACGTCGTCCGGCGTGACCTCGCTCCTCGCCGCCCGGTTCACGACGAAGGCGGCACGGCCCTCCAAGTGGAGCGGAGCGAACGCCTCCATCGCGCGGGACGACGCGCGGAAGGACACGACGTCGAGGGTGAGCACCTCCAGGAGTCGGTCGGCGGCCTCCGCTCCCGCCAGGGTCATCGGGCCGAGCGCCCTTGGCAGGTGGAGGATCACGACCTCCGCGGTCTCCGTCGCCGCGTCCGTCACCAGCCGGAGCTCGTCCGGTCCGAGGCGAGCCGCCTCCTCTGGCGACGGCGGGAGGAGGACGTCGACCTCGCTCCCGTGACGCCAGAGCGCGCCTCGCAGTTGCTCCGGACCGAGGTCGTCGCCGAGGGATGCGGCGTCGGCGAAGGTGTGCATGGGTTCGGCGTCCTCGCCGGCGGGCGCGCCGAGCATCTGCGCGACGTCACCGAACACCGGGTCGGCGTCGATCAGCACGACGGAGGAGCGGCGTGCGAACGCGGCGGCGAGGTGCGTCGCGACGAACGTGACGCCGGCGCCGCCGCGGCCGCCGTGCACCGCCAGCACCGTTCCCCGGCTCGTCGTCCGGCGCGCCCGCCGGAGGGCGGCAGCGGCGGCCCCCAGCAGCTCGTCGCGTTCCTTCGGCCACAGGAAATAGCCGGCCGCTCCCGCGCGGATCGCCGTCCGGAGGGAGCTCACCGATTCGCGGACATCGAGCGCGAACACCACACCGGGGGCCTTGGCCCCGGCGAGCAGGCTCGGTTCGGCGACCACGGCGTCCGGCTCGAGCTGCCGGACCGCCTCCGCGAGCTGCCGATCGTCGGCCGCGGTGGCGACCACCCGGGCCCGCCCGCTCCGATCGAGGAAGTGCATCACCTCCTCGGCCACCTCGGGCGCCTCCAACGCGAGGACGATCCTCGCCACCTGATCCGTGGCTGTCATGGCTGCCTCCAAGTTCCGGGGGAGGCTCGTGAGGTCGCGAGGGGAGGTCGTCCACACGACCGTAGCCGGCGCCGCCGACAGCCGAGACGTACTCGGGGGGCGTCCTCGTCGCCTCGTCAGCTATACCTGCGGCGATGAACGCGGCGGCATCGCGCGAGCCCGTGCTCCGTCTCCCCTTCCGGGCGCCGTTCGCCGCGGACACGCTCCTGTCGTTCCTGGGCGCCCGTGCCGTGCCGGGCATCGAACGGATGGCCGACGGCACCTACCGTCGTAGCGTGCGGACGGTGAGCGGCGCCGCCGTCGTCACGATGACACCGCGCCGCGATCACGTCGCCGTTCATGTCAGCGGCGCCGGACCGGCCGACCTCGAGGAGTTGAGCGTTCGCGCCCGCCGAGCGTTCGACCTGGACGCCCACCCTCTGGAGATCGACGCGGGGCTCGCGGTGGATCCGGCGCTGGCTCCCCTCGTGGACGAGCGCCCGGGGATCCGCGTACCGGGCACGCTCGACGGCTTCGAACTCGTCGTCCGCGCGATCTTCGGGCAGCAGGTCTCCGTGGCCGGGTCGAGGACCTCGCTCGGCAGGCTCGTCGAACGCGCGGGGACGCCGCTCGACGCGGCGGGTGACGACATCACCCACCTGTTCCCGACCGCGGAGCAGGTTGCCGGCCTGCCGCACGAAGCGTTCGGGATGCCGAGGGCGCGTGCGGAGACGATCCGCCGGGTCGCCGAGCTCGTCGCCCGCGGTGAGCTCGACCTGTCGGAAGACGCACAGCCGAGCGAGATGCTCCGGGTCCTGAGCGAGGTCAAGGGCATCGGATCGTGGACCCTCTCGTACGTGGCGATGCGAGCGCTCTGCGACCCAGACGCCTTCGTGAGCAGCGACCTCGGCGTCCGCAGAGGGATCGAGGCGCTCGGCCTCGCCTCGTCGGTCGCGGCGATCCTCGAACGGGCCGAGCGGTGGCGCCCCTGGCGCGCCTACGCCGTGATGCACCTGTGGCACGCGCACAAGTGACGTCCCGCCTAGGCCCGGATCCCTCGCCGGACGGCGGTCGTCACGGCCTGCTGGACCAGCCGCGCCACGTCGTCGAAGGTCGCGCCGACCTGCTGGGTAGCCAGCGTGAACACGGTGTCCCCGTCGAACATCGTGTGCGCCGGACGGATCGCCACGTCCAACGCGTCGTTCGCCACGCTCGCCAAGCGACGTGCGTCCGGCTTCGACAGGGTCGCGTTCGTCGCGACGACGCCGATCGTTGTGTTGCCCTTGACGCGCATCCATTCGATGAGATCCTCCCGCCGCTCGCCCGGGTCCAGGCGAGGGCCCGCCAGCACCGATCCGTCGCCGTCGACGACCTCCCCGACGGCGTTGACGACGAACAGGGCGCCCACCACGAGGTCGCCGTCTCGGACCGCCCACGTCCCGAGCCCACCCGGGACCCCGCGCGCGGGTCCCCAGAGCTTGGCCACGGTCGCTCCCGTTCCAGCACCGACCCTCCCCTCGCGCACCTCGGTGGATGCAGCGCGGCACGCCGCGTATCCCTCCTCGCTGCCCGGACGTCGCGTCGGATCTCCCACGCCGAGGTCGAAGATGACCGCCGCCACGACAGACGGCACGAGGACCGGTCCGATCTCCGAGCCGATCCCGCGCTCCTCCAGGTACCGCTCCACTCCGCCGGCGGTCGCCAGGCCGAAGGAGCTGCCACCGGTGAGGACGACCGCGTGCACCTCCTCGATCAGCGTGCCGGGTTGGAGCATGTCCGTGTTCCGCGTGCCCGGCGCGCCGCCGCGGACCTCGCAGGAGGCCACGGTCCCCGGTGGCGGCAGGACGACGGTGCACCCGGTGAGCGCTGTCTCGTCGGACCAGTGACCGACCGTGATCCCCTCCACGTCCGTGATCGAGGACACCGGCGTCAGCACCCTTCCCGCCGACGCGGCGAGATGTCACACCTCGACATGTGGGTCCATCGCTCGGAGCATCGGGCGGGTCGGAAGGCGAGCATCGCGGCTCACTCTATGGACGCGCGCCCGTCGGGCGTGAGCGAGAACGTCCTCGCGACGGACGCCGCGTTGAGGTCGGAGCTGGATGGAGGCTCAAGATTCGGGCCCTAGACGGTCGATAGAGGCGGCATGCAGAAGGGCGAGCGCTTCCGGTTCGTGGCCATCGCCGGGCTGATCATGGCGCTCCTGTCGGCAGGGATCGGTCTGGCCGGCGACGCCTTCGACGACCCGGAGGAGCCCACCCCCACCTGCGAGCCCGTCGACGACAGCATCGATGACGGTGACACGCCCGTCGAGGGCGAGGAGCCCGTCGAGGGCGAGGAGCCCGTCGAGGGCGAGGAGCCCGTCGAGGGCGAGGAGTGCCCGGCGGACGAGTCGGACGAGGCCGAGCCCATGGACGACGGAGCCGAGGAAGCGGACGAGGAAGCGGATGAGGAGCCGACGCTCGTCGCCTCCGAGGAGCGCGCCGCGGAGTGCACCGAGGCGGCCGGACTGACCGTCGCGGACACGCCCGACGAGGCGCCTCTGCCCGGAGACCTGAAGGGGCTCGAGAACGCGATCGCGCACGTGCTCTGGAACTGCATGCGTAACGACAACGACGGCCTCGTGAACGCCCTGGAGCGCCTGTCCGCGAACCTCGAGCGCAAGGAGCTTCGGGACGAGGCCAAGCAGGAGCGGAGGGCCGAGCGCGAAGCCGCGAAGGCAGAGCGCGAAGCTGCACGCGAGGCCGCGAAGGCTGCCCGCGAGGCGGAGCACGAGACTTCGAAGGCCGCCCGCGAGCTCAGCCGGTCCAGCTAGCGGCCCGGGGATCCCTTCTCTCTCGAAACGGACGAGGAACCACCCGTCATCAGGTCGGCGACCAACGACGAGGACTTCCCGAACTCCCACCATCCCCTCACCCACGGTTTCACGAACGACATGCTGCGTCCGTAGACGAGCGGGATGCACGCGATCCGATCCGAGACCGCCATCCGATCGGCCTCGTGGAACAGTTCCAGCCGTGATCGTTCGCTCCGCTCCTGACGGGCGCGCTCGATCAACCGGTCGAACTCCGGGTCGGAGAACCCTCCGTTAGTTCGTCTTGCTGTCCGTCTGGAAGAGCAGTCGGAGGAAGTACTCCGGGTCGGCGTAGCCCGGGAGCCAGCCCGTGATCACGATCGGAGCCATCTCGGTCGGATCACCGATCGAGAGCGCCGCTCCAACGTCCACGGGCGCCCGGGCACGTCGAGGCCGAGCACCTCCCTCCACGTCCCGACACCACAGCCCGCCCGACGATCCGAGCGATCGCGTCCCCCACCACGAGCTTCAGCTCCTCGGGCTCGAGTCGCTCGGCGAGGGCGGTGGACCCCGCGAGGTCGGCGAACAGGGCGGTCACGAACCGCCGCTCCTCCCGCATCGCCGTTCCGGGCTCGCTCACGGGATGCATCGTCCCGACCGGCTCGACCCGAGGCAACCGGGAGGCGGGTGACCGACGGTAAGACATCTTGTCATGGGGCTGTTTGGGCAGAAGACGTCGGTCATCCATCTGTGGGGTTAGGCAGTAGGGCCACGGCAAACGTCGCCCCCACCCCTCGCGGCTCTATCACGCCCTGCTTGTCAGACCTGCCTCCCTCGTCATGCCGCAGGGCGTAGGGATGCAGCGATTCGCAACAGTTCCTCGATCGCTTCCGCCTTCGTCCCATCAGGCCTCGAAATGACTAGCTCCAAATAGTTGCAACGACGTCCTCTCAGATCCCAAGACAGGCCAACTAGCCCGCCCTCGTCCTGCCGATGAAGCTGCCCCGCGACGCCGTCGACCAGGATGACGGTTTCCTCGCCGACATTGCCTTGCGGCACATGCGGATAGAGGGTGAGGCCTACGCCCGTGCCATCAGGAGCGGTCCACGAAAGCTGGTCGCGGTCGATCGTAGCGTCATACGTCTGGCGTGGAGCTGGGATCTGCCCCTGTACCCACGGGAGATACGTCGGCCTGAGATCGATGGCTCCTTGGCACGTTGGATCCGAAGACCAGGCGCCCAGCGCCGAATCTGGAGAGTTGCCGAAGGGATCGATCATAATGTGGCCATCCCACGACGTCGGAGCTGGAAGCACGAGCAGATCGTCCACGCCGTCCGGCCATGGTTTTCCGCGAGAGAACGCCCGACCGGCACGATCCCACCCCCACCCCGTCCCTGGACAGCTGAAAGTCATCGAGGGCCTATCGAGCTGCAGATCGCACCGCTGTCGGTTGCCCAGAAAGTCGGTCGAGATGGCGTAGAAGCCGTTCGGCGCATGCACCAGATAGAACGAGAACGGGCCCTTGTAGTCGGCGAAGCGGCCCGTGTCGAGTGGCAGCTCCGCTCGGTCGTACCGAGTGGCGGATCCGACTGCGTAGCTCGAAGCGTTGTCCAGGACGATCATCCGGTCGTTGAGAACCGTCCCTGGCTCTGTCGGTGGGAAGCGCAAGGTCGACAGGGCCTCCGAGATCGCTGTCCGAGCCTCGTCCGAGGCCTCTGCGCCGAACCAGATGGCGACGTTGAAGTCGGTTCCTCTGGCGAAGAACGAGGTGTACAAGGGCCTCGGCTCGGAGCCCCCCACGTATGGCTTGACCAAGTGGAGGTCTCCGATGGAGATCGGGAATGACGCGTCATCCTCCGAGATCGGGAAGAGCAACCCACCCTCGTTGTGCCAGATCCGGAGGACGACGCTCTCCGGGGCGAAGTCCTGCAACTCTGACAGGGACTCCGGATGCTCGATCGGACTGTTTGAGATGACCGCCCCCGTCACAACGACCCGCCCTTCGGTCTCGATTGGCACCAGATCCATGCCGCTCGGAACGTCGATCGTCCAGCCATGTGTTGGATCCGCGTAGGTACCTCCCGCAGTTCGAGAGTCGCCATCCGAAACGAACGCAACAAAGGCGACCGCGATGCCGGCAACGGCGATGCTGAGCCCGATGACCAAAACCAAGGCGCGGGAAGAAGGCCACGACGGCGTAGGCGGCCGATGGGGAGCGGTTTCCTTCGCCCTTTCAAGCAGTCCAGAGGGTGGGGGTACGTCCTCGATCTGTTGCATCCCACGCAGCCACGGCTCATTCATCGCTGTCCGCCTCCTCACCTAGCAATGATCGGAGTCGCTCCCGACCTCGGAATAGATGCACCTTCACCGCGGCCCCCGACGTCCCCATCAAGTTCGCCACGTCCCTCACTGGCAGGTCAGCGATGTAGTGGAGGTAGATGCTCGCTCGTTGCATCGGAGAGAGCTTCGCGAGTGAACGCGCAAGGTCCGTGTCGCGGTGCTCGACAACAGGTGGGTCGAAGGGCTCATCGACGTGGCGCGGCCGCTTGAGCTCCGCGGCCGCTACACGGAAGGCAGTTCTATAGAGCCACGGCACCGGGTCCAGGATCCTCGCCGCATGCTCTAAAGCTCGAGCGAAGGCCTCCGCCGTCGCATCGTCGGCGATGTCCCGCCGCCCCCCTGCGAACGCGTACATCGTCCGCCATAGGCGGTCTCCGTCTTCTCGGTAGATGGCATCAAAGTCATGTGTGCGAGTCACGGTTGCCACAGCAGCTAGAGCATGAGGGCGCGCGAAAGGTTAACGAGCTGACCCTTCTGATTCGTCTATTCCTGCTTCAGGCCGTCCTGAAGTCTCGACCGGTACATCCTCAGGGACCGCACCCGCGGCAATGTCTTCAGGTTCGACCCCCACCATCTCGGCGACTGCTTCAGCGGCCGCCTCTTGGCTCTCCGGAGCCTTCTTGAGCTTGGGCGGGGAGGCCTTCCAAGCTCTCAGGTTCTGCAGCACATCCCCGTAGAAGCTCTGCGCGGTCGTCGTCACGCTCTCGACGAAGGACCCGCGGCCACTGTCTCGTTTGAGACCCATGTTGGTTGTCAAGCTGAGACGGAAGGCACGGACATCCTTCTTGGAGTCTGGATACAGCATCGCCGGGGCCTGCCGCGCTTCCGCGAGAGGAGCCGCCGCCGAATCGCTCCAACGGGCGGCGCGCGCCTCAACGAGTAGACGATCGGGACCCTGCTGGAGCTGTCTGAGCAGCCACGAGACGCGTCCCTTGGACGTGCCTTCCCTTGGAGCGTCCAGGATGGTGGATGCCGTCACCTGACGGGCCCGTAGATCCGCGAGGAGTAAGAGCGGACCAGCAGCATCGGGGATGTGCAATTCAGCGTAGAGCTGCCCGCGCGCAATGAGCGAATCGGTCAGCGCTTGCCTTCGCGATGCGGGGGCGCGTTCCGAGGACGGAAGAGCCTGCCGGACCTCTCTCCCGAGGTCAGACGTTAGGCCAAGCGCCAGGTACCGAACGAGGTCGTCCCATCGGGCGGCGACCGCACCGGGGACGCTATCGGTCTTCCTCAGCGTTCCGGCGCGCGCTCCGTCGCGCGCTGCTGTCCAGCTCGATCCCATCCCTTCGAAAGTGACCGCTCCTGAACGAGGATCGCTGAGGTAGCGGATGAGCTCGTTCAGCATGTACGCCTGGTCTGGGTCGCTGATGCCGCGGTGCTCCTTCTGGACGATCGCCTCGGTGAGGATGTCGATCCAAGACCAGTGATGGAGGGCGACTCGCTTCAGCTTCCGCCGGTCGATCTCGATCGGGTAACCCGTTGACGAGGAAACGTACTGGTTGGAGATGGACAGGACGGCGTCGTACTCCAGCTCCCGAGCGGGCCAGTTTCGTTCTGTCGATCCCATGGCGTCAGGCTACTCAACGGGTCGCACGAAGGGCGACACGGGGGCGACGTTTGCCGTGGCCCTACTGCCTAACCCGTCATCCATCTGTGGGGATAGGAGATAGGGCCACGGCGAACGCCGCCCCCCTCTAGATCATCGATTCCGTCTCTGAATGCCAGGGGTCTCTCCGAAGCTCTCTGTCGTGTGGCTCCGCCGGAGGATCAGGCTCCTCGAAGTCTCTCGCTCGCGTCGAGCCGTAGTCTTTTGGAGTGCAGCGGATCCCGGAAACGATTAGCCATCCTCTCGGTTACTTCCTCGGGTGGCAGGCAGCGGCTCTCTCCGCAGGAGCGGCCGCGATCCACTTCGCCGTGATCTCGACGCACTTCGAGGAGTACTGGGTCTTCGGCGCGTTCTTCTTCGTCGTCGCCTGGTTCCAGGCGGTGTCACCCCTCGCAA
>JBOGVD010000039.1:0-5697 GCA_050696355.1 Actinomycetota bacterium | reverse complement strand
CCCTGACGGGCGGCAACGACGACGATCCGGCCGTCCTGGAGACCCTCGAGCGACACGACGGGGACCACGTCGTCTCGAGCGAGGGCCGGCTGGTCGAGTTGGACGGCGAGCACACGATGATCACGGTGGGGCTGTCGACGCCCACGCCGTGGGACACCCCCCGAGAGGCGAGCGAGGACGAGATCGCGCGGGCGATCGACGCCGCGGTCGCGACCGTGACGGATGTCGGGCGATGCGTGTTCAACCTGCATTGCCCCCCGAAGGACACCCCGATCGACACGTGCCTCAAGCTCGAGGCTCGGCCGGGCGAGCTGCCCCGCCCGGTCCGGGAAGGCGGTCGGTTCGTGACGACGGGCGGGGGCAGCGCGGCGGTCCGGGAGGCGATCGAGCGGTACCAGCCCCTCGTCGGGCTTCACGGCCACATCCACGAGTCGGGCGGTCGCTTCCGGATCGGGCGAACCCAGACGTTCAATCCCGGGAGCGAGTACGGCCAGGGGGTGCTCCAAGGCGTGATCGTGTCGCTGAAGCGGGGACGGCTGGTCTCGTACCAGCACACGACGGGGTAGCCGGCGGTGTCCGGTTCGATACCGTTCGGCATCGCATGAGGGATCGGGCGCAGCTCGTCGTGATCGGCGCCGGGATCGTAGGCGCGAGCGCCGCGAATCACCTGGCGGAGCTGGGGATCTCGGACGTGGTGGTCCTGGATCAGGGACCGATGTTCGAGACGGGAGGTTCGACCTGCCACGCGCCGGGTCTCGTGTTCCAGACGAACGGGTCGCGGACGATGTGCCGTCTCGCCCAGGACTCCGTGGACCTGTACGCGGGCCTCGAGGCGGACGGGGAGCCCGCGTGGTTCGGCGTCGGCGGCATCGAGGTGGCGACGACCCCCGAGAGGATGGAAGAGTTGAAGCGGCGCCGCGGGTACGCGCTCGCGTACGGCATCGAGGGAACCGAGCTCCTGACGCCGGCGGAGACCGCCGGGCGGATCCCGATCCTCGATCCCGGCCACATCCTGGGTTCGTACCTGGTGCCCTCCGACGGCATCGCGAACGGTGTCCGCATCGCGTCGGCCCTCGGCGCGAGGGCGCAGGAGAAGGGCGTCGCCTTCGAGGGCGGCGTGCGCGTCACTGGCTTCGACATCCGGGACGGGCGTGTGCGCGGCGTCCGAACGGAGCAGGGCGACATCGTGTGCGAGCAGGTCCTCGTCTGCGCCGGCATCTGGGGTCCGACGATCGGACGGATGGCCGGCGTGCCGATCCCGCTCGCGGTCGTGCAGCACCAGCTCGTGTGGACGCGCCCGCTGGCGGAGCTGGCCTCAGACCGCGACGAGGAGGTCGTCCATCCGATCCTGCGCCACCAGGACGTCTCGCTCTACTTCCGGCAGCGGGGCGCCCGGTACGCGATCGGCAACTACCGGCACGAGCCCATCCTGTTCGAGCCCGACGATCTGCGTCCGTACCGTGACGGCGAGCCGCAACCGAGCATCGAGCCGTTCACGCCCGAGCACTTCGAGGTTGCGTACGAGGAGAGCACCAGGCTGCTGCCTCCGGTCAAGGACATGGTCGACGGATCCACCGCGATCAACGGGATGTTCTCGTTCACGCCCGACATGGGCTCGATCGTGGGCGAGTCCGCCGCCGTCCGCGGGTTCTGGATCTGCGAGGCGGTCTGGGTGACGCACGCGGGCGGGATGGGCAGGGTGGCGGCGGAGTGGATCGCCGGGGGCGAGCCCTCGATGGACCTGGCCGAGGCCGACGCGAACCGCTTCTACCCGTTCATGACCACGGCGCCGTACGTGCGCGCCCGCGGCGCGCAGCAGTACCGCGAGGTCTACGACATCCTCCATCCGCTCCAGCAGATGTCGCATCCGCGAGAGCTGAAGCTCACCCCGTTCTACCGCCGTCACCAGGACCTCGGCGGCGAGTTCTTCACCGGCGCCGGCTGGGAGCGGCCCCAGTGGTTCGAGGCGAATCACGTCCTGACCGGCGCGCCGTGGGAGTCGCGATCCGGCTGGGCGGCGCAGAACTGGTCGCCGTGCGTCGGGGCGGAACACGTGGCGACGAGGGAGCGGGTCGCGCTCTTCGACATCACGCCGTTCGCCAAGTTCGACGTCACCGGCGCCGATGCGCTGACGTTCCTCGAGCGCATCAGCGCCAACCGGATCGACCGTCCCGTCGGGACGGTCGTCTACACCTCGATGCTCACGCCGTCCGGGGGCATCCGGTGCGACCTCACGGTGACCCGGAAGGACGAGGATCGGTTCCGCGTGGTGACCGGCGGCGGCAGCGGCCAGCACGACCGCGCCTGGCTCCTCGCGCAGCGACGCCCGGACGAACGGGTACACCTCACCGTCCGCACCGGTTCCCTGTTCGCGCTCGGGCTCTGGGGCCCGCGGGCCCGCGACGTGCTCCACGCCGTGACCGACGCCGACGTGTCGAACGACGCCTTCCCGTACCTGACCGCCCGGTACCTGAACGTCGGGGAGGTCGATCCCGTGTGGACCCAGCGGATCTCCTACGCCGGTGAGCTCGGCTGGGAGTTGTACGGGCAGATCGCGATGGGGCAGCGCGCCTGGGACGTCCTCTGGGAGGCCGGGCAGGAGCACGGGATCGTCGCGGCCGGCGGCGGGGCCTTCGACTCGCTCCGTCTCGAGAAGGGCTACCGCCTCTGGGGCCAGGACCTCCACACCGAGCACGACCCGTTCGAGGCCGGGCTCGGCTTCGCCGTCCGGATGCACAAAGGAGAGTTCCAGGGCCGGGAGGCGTTGCAGCGCCGGCTGGACGAGGGTCTCACGGAGAAGCTCGCGTGCATGACCCTCGACGACCCGGCCGGCGTCGTGATGGGCAAGGAGCCGATCCGCCACGAGGGCCGGGTGGTCTCCTTCGTCACGAGCGCCGCCTACGGCTACTCGGTCGGCCGCGGGATCGTGTACGGCTACCTCCCGGTCGACGTGGCGGTGGAGGGGACGCCGGTGGAGGTGGAATACTTCGGCGACCGCGTGGCGGCCACCGTCGCGGCCGAGCCGCTGTGGGATCCCAAGGGCGAGCGCCTGCGGGCCTGAGGGGCGAACGGAAGAGGGGGAACGGATCGATGGCAGTGAACGAGGACCCGGGCATCCTGCTCTACACGAGGATCCGCAAGTCGCCGTACTTCCACGCCTCGCGAAAGCACGGCGTCGCCCGCTACAGCGTCTACAACCACACGTATCACCCGCGTCACTACGGCGATCCCGTGGCCGAGTACTGGCACCTCGTGAACGCGGTGACGCTCTGGGACGTCGGCGTCGAGAAGCAGATCCAGATCAAGGGCCCCGACGCGTTCGACCTGACGAACATGATCGTGCCCCGCGACCTCAACAAGTGCGCCGTGAACGAGTGCAAGTACGTGTTCATCACCGGGCCGGACGGCGGCATCCTGAACGACCCGGTGTTGCTCCGCGTCGCCGAGGACGAATTCTGGCTGTCCCTCGCGGACTCCGACGTGAACCTGTACGCCCTCGGGATCGCCGGGGCGAAGGGGATGGACGTCACGGTGCAGGAGATCGACGTCGCGCCCGTGCAGATCCAGGGGCCGAATGCCAAGGAGGTCCTCGTCGAGCTGTTCGGCGAGAAGGTCCTCGACGTCCCCTACTACGGCATGATGCAGGCGGAGCTCGACGGGATGCGGGTGGTCGTCTCGCGCACCGGCTACACGGGCGAGGTCGGCTACGAGATCTACCTCCGCGACGCCGCCGAGCACGGCGTGCAGCTCTGGGATCGCGTGCTCGAGGCCGGCAAGCCGCACGACCTCCGTGTGATCGGCCCGTGCCACATCCGGCGCATCGAGGGGGGCATCTTGGCCTTCGGCGCGGACATGTGGTACGAGAACAACCCCTTCGAGGTCGGCTACCACTACACGTGGATGGTGGACCTCGAGCAGGAGGCCGACTTCATGGGCAAGGAAGCCCTGAAGCGGATCAAGGCAGAGGGTGTGAAGCAGAAGCTCGTCGGCGTCGACATCGAGGGCGAGCCCCTCGGCACGTACATCGACAACGAGATGCTCGACTTCTTCCCGGCGTCCGCGGGTGGCTCCGTCGTCGGACGCGTGACCTCGGCGTGCTACTCGCCGCGGCTCGAGAAGAACATCGGGCTGGCGATGCTGCCGATCGAGCACACGGAGCTGGGCCAGTCGCTGGAGGTCGAGACGCCGAAGGGCACGGTCCTAGCGACGGTCGTGCCGATGCCCCACTGGGATCCGACGAAGGAGATCCCGAAGGGCTGAGCGCGCACTGACCTCGGGTCGGCGTCCGTCTTTGCGCCGGCCTTCGGGTGTGCGTCACGATGGCGCCCGCCATGAGGATGCTTCCGCGGAGACGTCGGCGCTCGGCTTCCGCGGTCACCGACGCGCGGGAGGCGATCGTCCAGCTCGTCCGGCGACCGCGGTTCGAGCTGATCCCGCTGCGGAACGCCCTCGAGCGCGCCGAGGCGTTGCCCGAGGGAGCGGCGACGACCGTCACCGCGTCGCCCAGCCACGGGATCGAGGCGACGATCGACCTCTGCGAGTCGTTGATGGTTCGGGGGCACGAAGCCACGCCGCATCTCGCGGCGCACATGTTCCGCGACCGTGCCCATGTCACCGAGCTCCTCGATCGGTGTCGCGCAGCCGGGATCCGGAGCGCGTTCGTCGTGGGCGGTGACGCGAAGGATCGTGGGCCGATCCACGACGGTTTGACGCTGATCCGCCTGATGGAGGAGCTCGATCACCCCTTCACCTCGGTCGGCGTCCCCGGCTATCCGGAGGGGCATCCCACGGTGGCCGACGACGTCCTCGTCCGGGCGCTGCAGGACAAGCAGGCGCACGCCACCCATGTGACCACCCAGATGAGCTTCGACTCGGAGGCGATCGCGGCATGGATCGCCCGGATGCGGATGGAAGGGGTCACGCTCCCCGTGCATGTAGGCCTCCCGGGAGCCGCCACCCTCCGGAAGCTGACGACGGTGGCCGCTCGCATCGGCGTCACCGGGTCCCTGCGGTACCTCCGGAAGCACCGGAGTCTGCTCGCCCACGTGTTGAAGCGGTCGGTCGGACCCGACGCGCTCCTCGGCTCGCTCGCCGTCACGCTCGCCGATCCCGCGGCCGACGTGCGAGCCCTCCACCTCTTCACGTTCAACCAGGTCGAGGAGACCGTCGAGTGGCAGCGACGCCTGCTCGGAGAGCTCAGGTGACGCGCGCCGCCCGCAGGCGGTCGCCCACGTAGCCGGCGAACGACGGGCGAGCGAACAGCCTGGTCGTTCGCTCGTCCCCCTGGTGAAGGATCACTTGCGCCTGGCCGAACAGCGTCTGGGCGCACGTCCCGGGCGGGAAGCGCGCCGGATCGAGGTCCAAGCCGCAGCCCGAGGAAAGGGCCGCCAGGGCGTCGTCGAGGTCGAAGACGATCCGGTTCGCGCTGACGACGACGATCGATCGATGGTGGCCGGCGAGCGCCGCGGTCAGGTCGTCGACGATGGCGCCTTCGTCCGCGGGCTCGCCGACGACGAACCACTCGTCCGGGCCGAGCCACAGGACGTCGCGGCCGTTCCACGTCACGGCGGTGTTGGGCGCCGGCGCCTGGAACGGGAGGGCGGTGGGCTCGACGCGCACGTCGACCTGCGCGAGGTCGACCGGGACGAGAACGTCACCCGGCACGGCGAGCGCCCTCGCGATCGTGGAACACGGGCG
>JBOGVD010000038.1:0-42166 GCA_050696355.1 Actinomycetota bacterium | reverse complement strand
AGATCGTGCGGTTCTGGTTCGACCGGGGCGTCGCCGGCTTCCGGATCGACGTGGCCCACGCCCTGATCAAGGACCGTTCCCTCCGGGACGACACGCCCGCGCTGGACACGGACCATCCGCAGATCCGCGCGCACGGTCTGCGGTCGGACTTCAGCATGAACCGACCCGAGGCGCACGACGTGCTCCGAGGCTGGCGGACGATCGCCGACGCGTACGAGCCGCGGCGGGTGCTGCTGGGAGAGACGTGGGTCCTGGACCTCGAGGCGCTCGCGGGCTTCTACGGCAGCGGCGAGGACGAGCTGCACCTCGCGCTCAACGTCCCGTTCGTCTTCTCGGCGCCGGGGCCGGAGATGCGAGCGGTCGTCGAGCGGACCCAGGCGCTGCTGCCGGCGGCGGCGTGGCCGCTCTGGAACGGCTCGAACCACGACGCCGGTCGGTTCGCGACCCGCTGGTGCGACGGTGACGACCGCCGCATCCGCGCGGCGCTCCTCACCCTCCTGACCCTGCGAGGCACGCCCCTCATGTATTACGGAGACGAGATCGGCATGCCGAACGTCGACGTCCCGCAGGACCGGCTGCGAGACCCGGTGGGCCGCCGTCACTGGCCGGACGACCGCGGCCGCGATCACGCCCGGACCCCGATGCAGTGGAGCAGCGACGGAGGCTTCTCGAGGACCGGCGTGGAGCCGTGGCTCCCGATGGGCGACGCCACCGCCTGCAACGTCGCCGATCAGCACGACGATCCGGGTTCGACCCTGCACCTCTGCAGGGACCTGATCGCGCTCCGCCACGCGAGCCCCGACCTGCATGCGGGCGACCACGAGCCGTTGTCGGCGCCCGACGGAGTCTGGATGTGGCGTCGCGGACGAGGCACCGTGGTGGCCGTGCATCACGGCGACGAGCCTGTCGACGTCGCCGTTCCGCCCGCTCGGGTGCTGATCGGCACGGACCGGAGCCGCGACGGCGGACCCGTGAACGGCACGCTCCGGCTCGGCCCGTGGGAGGCCCTGGTCCTCGAGGCGAACTGACCTCTCCTAGCGGCCGTCGGTCCCCGGGGTGGCCGGAGCCACCGGGACCACCGGGACCCGGATCCCCTTCTCCACGAGGCGACGGCTGATGCGCTCGCGCAGCAGCCGTTCGACATCCATCACCTTGGAGGGCCGGGTGTCCGCGATCACCCGCATCACGAGCGCGTCGTGTCCCATGCGCTCCACGCCGAGCACGCTCGGCGCCTCGTGGATCCATTCCGAGAGGCTCCGGTCCCCTTCCAGCTCCGTGAAGAGCTCCTCCAGGACCCCCCGGAGATGTTCGACGTCCTCCTCGTAGCCGGCCCGCACGTCGACGATGGCGCGCGCCCATCCTTTGGAACGGTTGCTCGCGACCACGATGTTGCCGTTGGGGACGACGTGGAGCGTCCCGTCGAACGCGCGCACCGCGGTGACGCGGAGGCTGAGGTTCTCGACCCGGCCCGTGACCCGGTTCGAGGGGGTCTGGAGCTCGATGTTGTCGCCGACGCCGAACTGGTTCTCGAGGAGGATGAAGAAGCCGGAGAGCGTGTCCTTGACGAGGCTCTGGGCGCCGAAGCCGAGCGCAACCCCGGCCACGCCGGCGCTCGCGAGGAGCGGCGCGATGTTCTGACCGAGCTCGCCGAGCGCCATCAGGATCGCGATCGCCCAGATCACGACGATCAATCCCGTCGAGAGCGCACCCGTGAGCGTGGTCGCTCGCCGGAGGTTGACCTCCTGGGTCACGCTCGCCGTGCCCTCCAGCTTCTTGCGGAATCGGTTCACGACGAGGCGCGAGGCGAGCGTCACGAGCGCGGCGACGCCCAGGATGACGGCGATCCGCACCCAGGGCTCGGCGAACCAATCGGTGGGGTCGTTCACGAGCTGCGCGAACAGGTTCATCCGGCCTCATGCAATCGGGCGTGGGGCCGCACGTCAAACACACAGCACGGCGGACGGCCGAACCTCCGGAGGGCCGGGAACGTCAGTCGGGGAGCCGGTGCTCCAGCCTCGCGAGCCGCTTCTCGATGTCCCGCACCCGTCGGTCGCCCTCGCGATGCTTCCGCCTGCGGAGCGCGAACCGCGTGACGGCGCCGAGCGCGCCGACGCCGGCGAGGGCTCCGATCCCGCGCTTCGCCCACGTGGCCGCCGCCGGCAGCCGTCCCTCGAGCTCCTGAAGGTCGCGGTCGAGCCGGCTCCGCGTGGCCTCGATCTCCTTCATCGTTTGAGCTGTTGTTTCGCCCACCGGACGTCCTCCTTCAGCGTGGTCTTGGTGAGCGCCGCGTTGGCCGCGCTCGAGCGGAGCGAGCTCCGGGCGACCACGATCGCGATCGCGGCCAGGATCCCGAAGACCGCGGCGACGATCAGCATCGCCGCCCATCGAGGCAGCACGAGATCGAGCGCCTCCGCGCCCGTCCAACCCAGGAATCCGATGGCGAAGAGGCCGAGGACGGCCGCAGCGCCGAATACGCCCACCGCCCTCGCGCGCGCCCCCACCATCTCTCCGAGCTCTTGCTTGCCGAGCTCGATCTGCTTCGTCACCAGCAGCGACAGATCCGATGCGATGGATCGGATCAGCGGACCCGTCCCCCGGTCGCCGTCCGCCGCCGGTGTCGGCGGGGCGGCCGTCGGCGCGGCCACCCGTGTCTCGTTCTCCGGTTCCACCTGCACGATGCTCCTCCTCCCCCCGGCACCTCCGGGCATGCGGAAGCAGCCTGTTGGGCGATCTCGTCGCACGATACCCTCCGGCCCCGCGGCTTCAAACCGCGGGCGGCCGCGCGAACGCTAGGAGAGCGCCTCCTCGAGCGCGCGGCGCACGAGCACCTTGGACAGCGCCCGGCGGTACGCGTCGGAGCCGAACGAGTCCGACGGCGGAGCAGACCCCTCGTCGGCGCGCTCGGCCGCGGCGGCGGGGTCGGCGCCGCCCGCGAGCGCCTCCTCCACGCCGGCTGCCCGAAGGGGCGTGAGGCCCATGTTCGTGAGCGTCACGTGCGCGCTGCCGTTCGACTGGACGGCCGCCACCCCCACGACGGCCCAGTCCTGCGCCCTCCGGGTGAACTTCTGGTAGCTCCAGCCGCCGGACGTCGCGGGAACACGGATCTCCGTGAGCACCTCGTCGTTCGCGAGCGCGGACTGGAACAACCCGGGAAACATGTCCGTCGCCGCGATCTCCCGTGTGCCGCCGGGCCCGCTCGCGACGAACGTCGCCTCGAGCGCGAGCAGCACCGAGGGCATGTCGCCGGCCGGATCGGCGTGGGCCACCGACCCGCCGATCGTCCCCAGGTGCCGCACCTGCGGGTCGCCGACCTGCCCCGCGACCGAGGACACGATCGGGCAGAGCTGCCGCAGCTCCTCGCTCGCCTCGAGATCGTGGTAGCGGGTGAGCGCGCCGATCGACACGACCCCTCCGTCCTCCCGGATGAAGGACAGCTCGCGCAGCCGGCCGATGTCGACGAGCTTCGTGGGCATCGCGAACCGGAGCTTCATCTGCGGCAACAGGGAGTGCCCGCCCGCGAGGAGCTTCGCGCCGTCGTCCGCCTGGAGCGACGCGATGGCGCCCTCGACGGAGTCGGCCCGCTCGTACTCGAACCGCGCCGGGATCATGCCGAGCCCCCCTTCGCTTCGTGGATGGCTCTCCAGACGCGCTCCGGCGACGCCGGCTTCTCGATCGCCGTCACCCCGAGGTGCGAGACGGCGTCGATCACCGCGTTGAGCACCGCGGGCGGCGCCGCGATCGTCCCGGCCTCCCCGATCCCTTTCACGCCGAGCGGGTTCGTGGTCGACGGCGTCTGGTGCGAGCCATCGGTCGTCATCGTGGGAACCTCCACGGCTGTCGGGATCAGGTACTGGGTCATCGTCGAGGTCGTCAGGTTGCCGGACTCGTCGTACATCGCCTCCTCGTACAAGGCTTCGGCCACGCCCTGGGCAACGCCGCCGTGGATCTGGCCGTCGACGATCATCGGATTGATCACCGTGCCGCAGTCGTCGACCGCGACGTACCTCACGATCTCGGTCGCGCCGGTCTCCGTGTCCACCTCCACGACACAGATGTGCGCCCCGGCCGGCCACGTGAAGTTCGGCGGGTCGTAGACAGCGGTGGCGTTCAGGTGCGGCTCCGTCCCTTCCGGCAGGGCGTGCGCGTGCCAGGCGGAGAACGCGATCTCCGGGATCGTCTTCGCCTTGTCGGGCGCGCCCGCCACGTGCCACGAGCCCTCGCCCCACTCGAGGTCGTCCTCCGAGACCTCGAGCTCGTGCGCCGCGATCGTGCGCGCCTTCGCCCGGATCTTCTCCATCGCGAAGTGCAGCGCGACCCCTCCGACCGAGACCGAGCGGGAGCCGTAGGTGTCCATCCCGAGCGGCGTGATCAGCGTGTCGCCGTGCAGCACCTCGATGTCGTCGGGGGTGATGCCGAGGCCGTCGGCCACGATCTGCGCCCAGGCGGTCTCGTGCCCCTGGCCGTGCGGCGACGTGCCCGTCTTCACCAGCACCTTGCCGGTGGGCAGGCATTCGATCGTCGCGCCGTCCCATCCCCCCGCCGCGTACCGCAAGGCCCCGAGGATGTTCGAGGGCGCGAGCCCGCACATCTCGATGTAGGTGGACAGGCCGATCCCGAGCTGCTTCACATCGCCGCGGTCGCGGCGGTCGCGCTGCTCCGCCCGGAGCTTGTCGTACTCCACGAGCCCGAGCGCCGTGTCCAGCGTCGCCTCGTAGTTGCCCGAGTCGACGTTCAGCCCGCTGATGGCGGTCTGCGCCTCGTCGAAGGGCGCCCTGAGGTTCATCCGGCGCAGCTCGGCAGAATCCTTGCCGACCCGGCGGGCGAACGAGTCGACCAGCCGCTCGATCACGTACGTCGCCTCCGGCCGTCCGGCCCCGCGGTAGGCGTCGGTGGGCGTGGTGTTCGTCACGATCCCCGTGAACTCGTACCAATACGCCTCCGGGTCGTACGGGCCCATGTAGACCCAGCCGCCCAGCTCCGGGATACCGGGCGTGAGCAGCTGGTAGTAGGCCCCCATGTCCGCGAGCTCGACGAACCGCAACCCGAGGATCTTCCCGTCCTCGGTGCCGGCGAGCGTGCAGTCGTGGATCACGCCCCGACCGTGGGTCGTGGCCACGTAGTTCTCGCGGCGACCCTCGATCCACTTCACCGGGCGACCGAGCTTCCGAGCCAGAGCGAGCGCGAGCGCCTCCTCCGCGTAGACGTTCAGCTTCGATCCGAAGCCACCGCCCACGTCCGGCGCGATCACGCGGAGCTTCTGCTCGGGGATCCCGGTGACCCCCGAGAGGGTCACCTTCACGATGTGCGGGATCTGCGTCGCGGAGACCAGGGTCCACTCGTCCATCGCCGGCACCCCATACGCGAGGCAGCCGCGCGGCTCGATCGCGTTCGGGATGAGCCGCGGCTGCGCGAACCGCTCCTGCACGATCACGGGCGCGTTCTCGAAGAGCGATTGGTCGCCTGCGCCGCCGTGACTCCAGTGGACCACCGAGTTCGTGCCCAGGTCGTCGTGGAGGATCACCTCGTCCTTGGCCGCCTCCTCGACGTCCACGACCGCGGGCAGCTCCGTGGCCGTCACGGCGACGGCCTCGGCCGCGTCGATCGCCTGCTCCCGCGTCTCGGCGACGACGACCGCGACGGCGTCTCCGTTGAACAGGACCTTGTCCGACGCGAGGGCGTGGTGCACCGGCACCTTGATGTCCTCGGTGATCGGCCACACGAACGGCAACGCCCCGAGGTCGAAGTCGGCGGCCGTGAACACCCCGACGACGCCGGGCATCGCCGACGCCTCGGCGGTGTCGACACCGTCGATCGTCGCGTGGACGTACGGCGGGCGGGCGAGGGCCATCCACACCATCCCCGACATCGTCCAGTTGTCGATGTAGCTCGCCTGGCCGGTGATCAGCTCCGGGTCCTCCTTGCGCAGGACGGGCTGACCGATGAACGGCTCGGTGGTCACCATCTGGCTCCCCCTCAGCTCTCGGCGCCGGCCATCGAACCGGCCGCGTCGAGGATCGACGTGACGATGTTCTGATAGCCCGTGCATCGGCAGAGGTTGCCTTCCAGTGCCAGCCGGACCTCGGCCTCCGACGGGCTCGGGTGCTCCTTCAGGTAGCTCGCCGCGGCCATGATCATGCCCGGCGTGCAGTAGCCGCACTGGAGACCGTGGTTCGTACGGAACGCCTCCTGGAGCGGATGGAGTCGGTCGCCGTCCGCGAGCCCCTCGATCGTCGTGACCTCTCGTCCGTCGGCCTGCGCGGCGAGCACGGTGCACGACTTCACCGATTCCCCGTCGAGCAGCACCGTGCACGAGCCGCAGCTGGACGTGTCGCAGCCGACGTTCGTGCCGGTCAGGCCGAGCGACTCGCGGAGGAAGTACACGAGGAGCGTGCGGGCCTCGACATCGGCCTCTCGCATCGCCCCGTTGACGGTGACCGAGACAGGCGCCACGGGCGGCCTCCTTCGTTCCGTTCGATGAGGACGGGCAAGCAGCCGGAGTGTAGAACGGGGGCCGGGAACGGTCGAATCGGGGGACCCCGCTAGCGCGGGGAACGAGGGGCGAGGACGGAGGCACCGGTGCAGGTCGACGACGTCCCGGTGTTCACGGCCCCGTTCGCGCCGGCTCGGATCCAGAAGCATGTCCCGCCCGAACCGAGCACGGCAGCTGCCCAGGCGTGCCTGCCCGCCGCCACGGACACGATCGTCGACGTCGTGGACGGGCCGTCGACGAAGGTGTAGCCGGGCTGCAACGCGCTCAGCTGCACCGGGCCGGCGTCGAGGAAGCCTCGATCGGTCCCGAAGGCCGCCCTGGCCGCGGCGAACGCGACCCGGGTGGACGCCTCCGCGTCCGCGTCCGTGCCGGTGCTGTCGGTCGGTCCGTCGATGCCGCCGACCGTGACCTCGGGCGCGGGCGTCTCTCGGCGATGCGCCCGCGCCAGGCTTTCGCGTTCGCTGACGATCACCCAGTTGGCGAACAGGCCGACCCCGAGCACGAGGAGCGTGCCCACCGCCGTCGCCTTCCGCACCCTCGGCTCGATCCGACGGGGCGCGGGCATCGTGGTCCGGAATGCGAAGGAATCGTCCATCGGGGAAGTATCGGCCGTTGCGCCGCGAGGCTGAGGCGGTCGACGGCTACCAGGACGGGGCAGACGCCTGCAGGGCGGCGCTCCCGCTGCACGGCGTCCCGCTCCCGTAGGTGGTCACGCTGCTCGTGTCGATCCGCACCCACCAACAGGTGCCCGACTCCGAACGGACCGCCGCCCCGAAGCGACCGCCGCTCACCGCGTAGGACAGCGTCGTCGGCGCGTTCGACGGCCCCGAGACGAATCGGAGTCCGGGGTCGTAGGCGGAGAGCGTGTCGACGTCGGTGGTGAAGCTGCCGTGCTCCGCGTAGAGGCTCTGTGCGACCACCACGGCACGGCCCATCGTTCCCTGGGCGGCGGCGTCGTACGCCCGATCGATCTGTGCGATCGTCTCCGACCGGTCCTCGCCGATCTGCCTACCGGCGTCGGCGGCGCCGTCGAGCAACACGAACGCGAGGGCGCCGGCGACGGCGAGGCCGGCCGCGACCACGAGGAGCCTCGGGACGAGCGAGCGCTTCGCGCCCGGTGGCCTGGTCCGGCGGAGGCGAGCGGGATGCTTCGCGCGCTCTCCGAACTGGAAGTCGTCGTTCATGCCTCCGAGTATCGGCCGCGCAGGACCCCGCCATGAGGGAATAGGCGCCGGGAAGCAGGCACCGGACCACGACCGGCCGAGGCGTACCATCGGACCGTGAGCGAGATCGGCGACGTGTTGGCCGCGATCGAGGCGCTGTCCGCCAAGGGCGAGCGCATGGCCCTCGCGACGATCGTCGCCGTCCGCGGCTCGACGTATCGGCGCCCCGGCGCTCGCCTCCTGGTTCCGGAGGACGGCGCACCCGTCGGGAACCTCTCCGGTGGCTGCCTGGAGAGCGACGTCGCCGACATGGCCCGGATCGTGATGCAGGAGGGGCGAGCGCGCCTCGCGGGGTGGGACCTCACCGCCGAGGACGACGCGGTCTGGGGCCTCGGCCTCGGCTGCAACGGCGCGATCGAGGTGTTCATCGAACCGGCCGAGAAGGCAGCGGAGGTCGCCGGGGTGCTCCGGACCGCGCTCGAGGAGGATCGGCCGATCAGCGTGATCACGGTGGTCGAGTCCACTCGACCCGACGTGCCGCCGGGCTCCCGCATCGTCATCCGGCCCGACAGCACCGCGGAGGGATCTCTCGGGGACGACGCCGCGGATGCCGCCGCCGCCGAGGCCGCCGCCGCGCTCCTCCGACAGGAGCGGTCCGAGCTCCGCCCCCTCGTCGAGGGCGTCCGGGCGTTCGTCGAGGTCCTGGACCCGCCCCTGCGGCTCCTCCTCTGCGGCGCCGGGCACGACGCGATCCCGCTGGTCCGGGCGGCGTCGGTCCTCGGATGGAACGTGACCGTCGCGGACGACCGCCCCGCGTTCCTGACGCGCGAGCGCTTCCCGGAGGCCGCCGGGTTCGTCGCCCTCGCCGAGCCGGGCGACATCGCCGAGGAGGCGGGCGTCGACGAGCGAACGTTCGCGGTCGTCATGACCCACCACTTCCTGCGCGACAAGGACTACCTGCGCCCGCTCCTCGCATCGCCGGCCGCGTACATCGGGATGCTGGGGCCGGCGGCGAGGAGCGAGCGGATGCTCCAGGAGCTGCGCGAAGAGGGCGGTCCGATCGACGGTGGTCGCCGCGATCGGATCCATGGGCCGGCCGGGCTCGACCTCGGCGGCGAGGGCCCCGAGGAGATCGCGCAGGCCATCGTCGCGGAGATCGTCGCCGTCAAGCGCCGCAGGGCGGGCGGCTTCCTGCGAGATCGTCCGGGGCCGATCCACGAGCGACCGAGGCGCGGGACGGAAGCCCGCGCGGGGTGACCGCCTGGGCTAGACGCGTCCGGCGAACGTGTCGCAGTCGTTCGGGTCGCCGTCCGCGTAGCCCGTCCGGAACCACTGCTGCCGCTGGGCCGAGGACCCGTGGGTCCACGCCTCGCGGTTCACCTGTCCCTGGGTCTCTCGCTGGATGCGATCGTCGCCGACGGATGCGGCCGCGTCCAGAGCCTGCGCGATCTCCTCGTCACCGAGCGACGCCAGGAACCTCGTCTCGACCGCGTTCGCGGCCCATACGCCCGCGAAGCAGTCGGCCTGCAGCTCGGCTCGGACGGCCGCGCTCTGCGGTCCCTGCCGGTCGCCACCGATCTGTCCCAGGGTGCCGACGAGGTTCTGCACATGGTGTCCGTACTCGTGCGCGAGGACGTAGGCCTCGGCGAAGGGGCCTCCCTCGGCGCCGAACCGAGCCTGCAGCTCCTGGAAGAACCCGAGGTCGACGTAGACCTTCTGGTCGCTGGGGCAATAGAACGGCCCGACGTCGGCGCTGGCGGCCCCGCATCCGGTGCTGGTCGACCCGGAGAAGAACACGGTCACGGCGGGTTGGTAGCCGTCCACGGCACCGTTCCAGTACGCCTGGATGCTGTTCACGGTGCCGATCAGTCGGCAGTCGCGGCTCTCCTCCGCGTCCTCACCGCTCCGGCACTCCTCGATGACCTCACCCTGTTGCTGACCACCGGCGATCACCCCTTCGAGGGACTGCAGCGCGCTCAGGTCGACGCCTTCGCCACCGAGCAGCGTGATCAGAAGGACGACGACGACCCCGACCACCCCGGCGCCCCCGCCCAGGGCCATGCCGCGGCCGCCCCGCATGCCGCGCATGCCACGGCGGTCCTCGACCTGTGTGGGATCGAGCTTCGCGCCCTTCCGGAAGTCCACGGATGCGACGATACCCGGATGCCTTGCGCGAGAAACGGAAAGCTATCCGTCTCGGCGACGCTCCAGCCACAGGATCACGTACGCGATCGTGGCCGCGATCCACACATCGAACGAGAGCGAGCTGAGCAGGGACGTCGTCCGCGCGAGCCCGTCCGCACTGGGATCGCCGGGGAAGAAGTCGTCTCCTCCGTAGAGGGAGATGACCAAGGCGATCGCCGATGACGTCACCCACGCGACAAGTGCGACGAGGATCACGATCCGGAGACGACCGAGCCAGACGCCACCCTGGCGTCGCTCCGCTCTCGTGAGCTCCCTCCACCTCGCAGCAGCCAACTCGTATCCGTCGTCATCGTCGGCGAACCGGTGGATCGGCTCGCCCTCCCCCAGCTCCGCCAGCCTCCAGAGCGCGTATCCGTCGTCGTCTCGGACCACGACGAACCGTTCGTTCACGTCGAACGTCTCGAAGCGTCCGCGGGAAGAGGCAGCACCGGAGGGATCCACGAGCGGAGCCTAGACCAGGGACGTAGGCTTCCGGACGTGCTGATCGAAGACACGTTCACCGTCCGGACGCCGGTGGACCCGCTATGGAGCTTCCTACAAGACGTCGAGCGGCTGGCGCCGTGCATGCCGGGCGCCGAGCTCACGGAAGCGGTGGACGACCGCACGTGGAAGGGCAAGGTGCACGTGAAGTTCGGGCCGGTGCAGATGGCGTTCGCCGGCACCGTCGTGATGGAGGAGCGGGACGACGCGGCGCATCGAGCGAGGCTGTCCGCGAAGGGAACCGAGCAGCGGGGCAAGGGCGCGGCGACCGCCAAGGTGGAGTCCTGGCTCGAGCCCGCCGGGAACGAGGGCACGACGGTGCACATCCGTTCGGACATCACGATCACCGGAGCCGCCGCCCAGCTCTCCCGAGGGCTCCTGCCGGAGATCTCGAAGCTGTTGACGAAGGAGTTCGCGGATTGCCTCGAGGCGACCCTCAACGAGGAACGCTCGGCCGGGGCGGGCATCGAGGGTGTCGCTCCCGGGGCCGAGCCGTCTCCGCCGGTCAGCCCCCGAGCCGTCGGCGGGTTCGGCCTCGGCCTCCGCGCCATCTGGGCCACGATCAAGCGACTCGTCTCCCGGTTGCTCGGCCGGCGAGGCGCGTGATCTCCGGCATCGTCCTGGCGGCGGGCTCGGGCCGCCGGTTCGGAGCCACCAAGCAGCTGGCCCCCTTCCGGGGGAGGCCGCTCGCGCAGCACGCCGTTGACGCGCTCGCATCGGCCGGCGTCGACGAGCTCATCGTCGTGACCGGTCACGATGCGGACGCTGTCGAGGATGTCCTCGCACTGCCGCCGCAGGGGCGGTTCGTCCGCAATCCCGACCACGCGACCGGCCAGTCGTCGTCCCTCGCGGCCGGCCTGCACGACCTCGACGACGACAGCGAGGCCGTCGTGGTCTTGCTCGCCGACCAGCCCGGCGTCACGGACGCCGAGGTGCGAGCGCTGATCGACGCGTTCCGGGGAGCGAGAGGCCGGATCGTGCGGATCGCGTACGCCGACGCGCCCGGGCCCGCGCTGCTGTCCCGCGAGGTCTACGCGGAGGCCGGACATCTCCACGGCGACGTGGGTGCCCGAGCGCTCATGGCGTCGCATCCGGGCTGGGTGGAGGACGTGCCCGTGCCGTTCCGCGCGCCGCCCGACGTCGACCGACCGGAGGACCTCCCCCGCGGATGATCAGGGGCGGCGGGGACGCACCATCGTGCGGTCGCTCGGCGCCTCGAAGCCGAACCGGCCGTACAGCCCGTGGGCATCGAGCGTGTTGAGGAACCAGGCGAGGTCGCGATGCTCGGGATGCTCGACCGCCTCGCGGACGAGCTCCACGCCGAGGCCGTGCCCCCGGTGTCCCTCCAGCACGAACACGTCGCCGAGCCACGCCATGTTCGATCCGTCCGACACCACGCGTGCGAATCCCACCAGCTCGTCGCCTCGGTAGGCGCCGATCACCCGAGCCGACTCCCGCACGAGCCGATCGATCGTGGCGCGATCGCGGCCGCGGACCCAGTACGCCTCGTCGGCGAGGTAGCGGTGCACCGCGTCCACGTCCACGCGCGCGCGATCGTCGTCCAGCTCGTACCCGTCGTGGAGCTCGCGGCGCATCAGCAGGTGGGTCCCAGTCGCCGATGCTCGAGCGCGGGGAGCGTCCGACGGGTCCGCCGCAGCTCCGCGACGTCGATGTCGGCGTGCCACACGCCCGACCCCTCCTCCGGCGCCTCGACGAGCACGTCGCCCCACGGGCCCACGATCATCGATCGGCCGTAGGAGCGTCGCGGCTCCTGCGGCGAGCCGAACGGACCCCATTGTGCCGCCGCCGCGACGAAGCATTGGTTCTCGATCGCCCGCGCCCGGAGCAGGATCTCCCAGTGCGCCGTCCCCGTCTGGTGCTGGAACTGGGCGGGGAGGACGAAGAGCTCCGCGCCGAGCGCGACCAGCCCTCGGAAGAGCTCGGGGAACCGGAGGTCGTAGCAGATCGCCATCCCGACCCGCAGCTCCTCCAGCGGCTGGGTCACGAGCTCGGTGCCAGACGTGTACGTCCCCGATTCGCGGAACGGCGGCTGTCCGTCGAGGTCCACGTCGAAGAGATGGATCTTCCGATAGCGGGCCACGAGCTCGCCGGTTCGATCGAGCAACGGAGCGGTGTTGTGCACCCGATCGCCGTCTCGCTCCGGCACGCTGCCGCCGGCGATCCACAGGCGCCCGCGCCCGGCCGCCTCGGACAGCATCTCGGTGGCAGGACCGCCGGGCACCGCCTCCGCGACCTCCGGGATCGCGGCGTCGTGTCCGAGGAACGAGAAGAACTCCGGCAAGACGGCGAGGTCCGCCCCGACGTCAGCTGCCTCGCCGAGCAGCCGGGCCGCTTCCGAGAGGTTGGCGCCGACGTCGGCACCGGAGCGCATCTGACAGACCGCGACCCGCATCGAGCGGCAGTCTACGGTCGCTCGGGACCCTCACCGACGGCGAGCGGAGGAGCTCAGGGTTGCGGCTGGATCGCACGCCGGATCACGTCGAGCGAACCGGGGTCTTCGAGGCTGGAGAGTTCGCCGGGATCCTCTCCCAGCGCCGTCGCGCGGATCGCGCGCCGCACGATCTTGGCGCTCCGCGTCTTGGGGAGCTCCGGCACGAACACCACCCTCGAGGGAAGGAACGAGCGGCCGAGGTGATCGGCGACGAGGTTGCGGAGCGCCCTCGCGAGCGCAGGGTCCCCGTCCACGCCGGGCTTCACCACGACGAAGCACCAGATCGCCTCTCCCTTGAGGGCGTGCGGAACGCCGATCGCGGCGGACTCCGCGACGCCCGGATGCGAAGCCAGGGCGCTCTCGACCTCCGCAGGACCCAAGCGCTTGCCAGCGACCGACAGGGTGTCGTCCGAGCGCCCGTGCAGGAACCAGAACCCGTCCTCGTCGCGCGTGGCCCAGTCACCGTGGACCCAGACCCCCGGGAAGCGACGCCAGTACGTGTCCAGGTAGCGGTCGGCGTCGCCCCAGATGCCTCGCGTCATCGACGGCCAGGGCTGGCGGCACACGAGCTCCCCCACCTCGCCGGCGGCGACCGGGACGCCGTCCGCATCGACGATGTCGACATCCATCCCGAGGGCGGGGCCTCGGAGTGTGCACGGCTTCAGCTCGCAGATCGGGAGCGGCGAGAGGAAGCACGCTCCCACCTCGGTCCCCCCGGACAGGTTGATGATCGGGAGCCGGGAGCCCCCGACTTCGCGGTGGAGCCAGCGGTACGGGTCGGGGTTCCACGGTTCTCCGGTCGACGCCAGGATCCGGAGGGAGGACAGGTCGTGCCGACGGGCGTGGTCGGCCCCCGACGGGATCAAGGCGCGGATCAGCGTGGGGGACACGCCGAGGGTGGTGATCCCGTGGCGCTCGACGAGGGACCAGAGGCGGTCCGGGCCCGGATGGGTGGGCGCCCCGTCGTAGAGGAACACGGTGGCCCCGAGAGCGAGCGCTCCCACGATCTCCCAGGGCCCCATGATCCAGCCGAGGTCGGTGACCCAGTGCAAGACCTCTCCGGGATGGAGGTCGACCTGGTACGCGACCTCGGAGGCGATCTTCACGAGAAAGCCGCCGTGGACGTGGAGCACCCCCTTCGGCCGGCCGGTCGTGCCGCTCGTGTAGCCGAGGACGAGGGGGTGCTCGCTCTCGAGCGGCTCGGAGGCGAGCGGTTCGTCCGGCTGCGCGGTGACCAGCTCCTCCCAGTCGCGCTCGCCTCCCACGGCGCCCTCGCCCGCGTGACGCAGCACGACCGTCTCGCGGACCGTCTCCACGCGGGCGAGGGCGCCGCGCGCGACCTCCGCCATCGGGACGGCGCGGCCCTTCCGCGGGAAGGCGCCCGCGGTGAGGAGCACCCGGGCTCCCGAGTCCCGGAGTCGCACAGCGACCGCCTCGGGACCGAACCCGCTGAAGATCGGGACCCAGGTCGCGCCGATCTTCGAGCAGGCCATCACAGCGGCGACGGTCTCCGGGAGCATCGGGAGGAAGATGCCGACGGCATCGCGCTCCCCCACGCCGAGGCCCCGGAGCCCCCGGGCGAGCCGATCGGTCTCGCGCCGGAGGTCGGCGTAGGACCACGTTCGGGTGGCGCCTTCCTCTCCCTCCCAGACGACGGCCGGCGCATCCGGCGTGGCGAGCGCCCAGCGGTCCATGCATTGATGCGCGAGGTTCACGCGGCCTCCCCCGAACCACGTCGCCCATTCGACCCCTCGAGAGACGTCGAGGACCTGCGTATACGGCTCCAGGAACTCGATGTCGAGGTCGCGGACCACGGCGTCCCAGAACCACGCCACGTCGTCGACCGACCGCTGCACGAGCTCGTCGTACGTCGAGATCCCGTGCGTCCGCATGAACCGCGTGACGTTGGCTCGCTCGACGTAGGCCTGCGTCGGGGACCAGATGACGTCCGTCATCCGCTCACCATGCCAGACGCGGACCCTTCGGTCCCCAGCCGTCCGCCCGGAGGGGCGATGTTGTCCCGCGCCCGACCGCTCCGATATACAAGGAGGCCATGGGCCTCCGAGTGGGTGTGGCCGGGGTCGGCTGGTCCGGCTTCGCCCCGACGACGCAGGGGACGTCGTACAAGGAACTGATGTTCGAGGCCGCCCGGCGGGCGTACGCCGACGCCCGCCTGGACCCCCGCAGCGACATCGATTCGTTCGTGTGCTGTTCCGAAGACGTCGAGGAAGGGACGAGCATCTTCGACGAGTACGTGCCCGACCAGCTCGGCGCCGTGCAACGGCCCGTGCAGACGGTGGCCTCCGACGGCTTGTTCGGGGTGGCGACCGCGATGATGCTGATCCGCAGCGGGGTCGCCTCGACCGTCGCCGTGGAGTCCCACTCCAAAGCGAGCGACGTCGTCTCCCTCGGCCGGGTCGATCGCTTCGCGATGGATCCCGTGCTGAACCGCCCGCTCGGCGTGTCGGCGACCGCCCTCGCCGGGCTCGAGATGCGCCGCTGGCTCCACGTTTCCGGTCGCTCCGACGCCGAGTGCGCCGACGTCGCCGTGCGGAACCGGGAGCACGCGAGGACCAACCCCCGCGCCTCCTACGCGGAGGTCCACGACCCGGCGCCCCTGTTCGATCCGCTCACGCGAGAGCAGACCGCGGAGCCGGCCGACGGGTGCGTCGTCCTGGTGCTCACCAGCGAGGAGCGAACGCCGGCGGACGCGGTGTTCATCGACGGCATCGGTTGGAGCCAGGACGCGCCGTCGGTCGAGAGCCGCGTATGGGACCGCGCCACGGCGGCCGAGCGCGCCGCCCGTGCGGCGTACGAGCGCGCCGGGATCCGGCCCACCGACGTCGAGCTCGCCGAGGTCGACGACACCTTCGCGTACAAGCAGCTCCAGCACCTGGAGGCGCTCGGACTCGAGGACCTGGCGCCCGATCGCGTCAACCGGAGCGGCGGCGCGCTCGGCGAGGGGCACCTCCGCGAGGCGAACGGTCTGGCCCGCGCGCTCGCGTGCATCCAGGAGCTCCGTGAAGGCGAGGGCGGCGTCGGCCTGGCCCAGTCCTGGCGAGGGGTGCCGTCCACGTCGGCCGCGGTCGCGGTGATGCGACGATGAGCCCGCGCGTCGCCGTCGTGGGTGCGGGGATGACCCGGTTCGTCCGGCGCGCCCAGGAGACGGGCAAGGAGCTCTCGTGGATCGCGGCGCGGGAGGCGCTCGCGTCCTGCGAGCTGACGATCGACGACGTCGACGCGGTCTGCCTCACCAGCGCACCAGACGCGTTCGACGGCGTCCATCGCAAGGGCGACTACCTCGCCGACGGAGCGGGCGCGTGGGCCAAGCCCTACATCCGCACGTACGTCGGCGGCGGCAGCGGCGTGTTCACGGCGATCCAGGGCTGGTACACGGTCGCCTCCGGACTGGCCGACGTGGTGGTGTGCGTGGCCGAGGAGAAGATGTCGTCCTGCCAGCCGCATCCACAGGGCGCGTTCCTCACGATCTTCGACAACATCCTCGAACGGCCGCTCGGCCCGAACCTGCTCTGGATCTTCGCGCTCGAGATGCAGCGGTACATGCAGGCCTACGGGCTCGACAAGCGCGACATCGCGCAGGTGGCCGTGAAGAACAAGCGCAACGCCGCCGACCACCCGGCCGCCCTCCTCGGGCAGGCCGACATCACGGTGGAGGACGTGCTGGCGAGCGAGACCCTCGCGTGGCCGGTGCAGCGCCTCGACGTCTCCCCGATCTCCGACGGGGCGGTCGCGATCGTGATGGCGTCCGAGGACGCAGCGAAGCGGCTGACCGACCGCCCGGTCTGGGTGCAGGGCGTCGGCTGGAACCTCGACACCACGTACTGGACGAACCGCGATCTCGCCTATCCCGAGTACGTCGAGAACGCCGCGCGGATGGCGTACGGCATGGCGGGTGTGAACGAGCCCCGCAAGGAGATCCATGTGGCCGAGCCGTACGACCCGTTCGACTACAAGGAGCTCCATCACCTCGAGGGGTTGCTGCTCTTCGATCGCGGGAAGGCGCCCGAGGCGGCCGCCGACGGCGTGACCGCTCGGGACGGCGACCTGCCGTGTTGCCCGTCGGGCGGCCTCCTCGGCGTGGGGAACCCGATCGCCGCCGCCGGCCTGATGAAGATCGCCGAGCTCTTCTGGCAGCTCCGCGGCGAAGCCGGCGCCCGGCAGGTGCCAGGCACCCCCGAGCGCGGCGTCGCCCAGGCGTGGGGCGACCTGATGCAGGTCGGGACCGTGGTCGTGATGGGCAACGACGGCGGCCCGCTCGTGACCGCGTCGCACGCCCCGCCCGCGGGGCCCCGAGCGACGTCGCTCTCCGACGAGGAGTTCCGCTCGGCGACCGGCGCGGTCGAGCAGCGGCTGGACACGGCCTACGACTGGGACGCGGGGGAGGCGATCGGCGCGTTCCTCGACGGCCTCCGGGACCGGCGGATCCTCGCGACCACGTGCGTCTCGTGCGGGCGAACCCTCGTGCCGCCACGGAAGTTCTGCGAACGCTGCTTCCGCCCGACCGACGGGTGGACGGAGGTCCCGCAGACGGGCGACGTGGAGACCTTCTCGATCTGCCACGTCACCTGGGACATGCGTCCCTTGGAGGAACCGCAGATCCCCGCCGTGATCCGGCTGGACGGCACGAGCGAGGGCGGGTTCCTGCATCTGCTGGGGGAGGTGGCGCCCGACGACGTCCGCGCGGGGATGAAGGTCGAAGCCGTCTGGAAGCCCGACGGCGACCGGGCGGGCTCGATCCTGGACATCGCGTACTTCCGACCACTCGAGGAAGCGATCCGGCGCGAGGCGGCCGCCACCGCGGTGGTGACGCTGCCGGTGGAGGCCACGACGTGACCGCGAGGAAGATCCCCGGCGAGCTCTCGGTCTCCTTCCGGTACACACCGGGCGTCGGGAACACGGCGTTCTTCGAAGCGCTCCGGGACCGAGGCGTGTTCCTCGGCTCGCGATGCGAGGCGTGCGGCGTGACCTATCTGCCCGCGAGGATCTTCTGCGAACGGTGCCTCGCGGAGCTCGACCCGTCGATCGAGTGCGGTCCCGAGGGCGAGCTCCTGTCGTGGACGGTCGCCCGGATCGACGTGGACGGCGGGGCGCTCGAGCGGCCGGTCACCTACGGGCTCGTCCGCCTGGACGGCGCAGACACGGTCCTGCTCCATCGGCTCCTGGTCGCCGACGGCGTGCCCGCGATCGGGGCGCGAGTCCGGCCGGTCCTGGCCGAACGCCGTGAGGGCTCGATCCTCGATGTCGAGGGGTTCGCGTCGATCGACGGCTAGTTGGGCGAGCGCCAGTCGACGGGGACCACCCGGACGGGTTGCGCGAAGCCCTTCAGCGACACCTCGCGCGATTCGCCCAGGATCAGTCCCTCGAGCCCCTCGATCGTCTCGACCGTGGTCAGGATCTCGCCGCCCTCCGCGAGCGCCCCGACCCGGGCCGCGGCGTGCACGCCCGCCCCCTGGTAGTCCCCGCCGACGCGCGTCGCCTGCGCCGCGTGCAGCCCGATCCGGACCCGGGGCGCGAACCCGTGGTCCCGGCGATGCTCGGCGAGCCTCCGCTGGATCGCCGACGCGCACGCGAGCGCCGCCTCGGCGTCGGGGAAGGCGACGAAGAAGCCATCTCCGGCATGGTCCACCTCCTCACCCGCGTTCTCGGCGAAGCACCGCCGGAGCGTCGTGTCGTGCCAGCGCAGGAGATCGTGCCAGGCATCGTCGCCCATCGCGTCGACGAGCGCGGTGGAACCCACGATGTCGGTGAACATGAACGTCCGGATCTCTCGCGTGGCGGGCGCCGCTGCCTCGGCGATCCCGCCGAGGAGCGCGTCCGCGCGCGCCATCGCCGGGATCGCACCCAGGCGTTCGAACGTCGCCCGGGCGGTGGCGAGCTCCAGCTTCGCGGCCTCGTCGTCTCCGTCAGCGACGTGCGCCTCGGCCAGACGCACGGTCGCCTCCGCCGTCTCGAAGGGCGCGTCGATCTCCTTCCAGAGCCGCCGCGACTCGCGGAAGCGCCGAGCCGCCTCTCCCGGATCCCCGCGGAGCAGCGTCGCGTCGCCCGCCGCCTGCGCGGCCGCGGCGCGGATCGCCGCCGTGCCGAACTCTTCGGCGATCTGGGCGAGCTCCGACGCCGCGGCCTCGGCGGTGCTCACGTCGCCGCGGGCACGGGCGATCTCGGCCTGCGCCGGGAGGAGTCGCGCCCGAGCGAGCCGGTTCCACGTCAGCTCCTCGAGGCTCCCCCGGATGGACGCGGCCGCCGCATCCGCGCTCCCCTGGACGAGCAACAGCATCGCCCTGCCGGGCTGCGCCTCCTCGCCGAACGCCCGCGCCTGCTCGAACGCTTCCGTCGCGCCGTCGTGGTCCCCCACCCGCAACCGCACCTCGCCCAGCTCGTGGAAGGCCGCGCCCGCGATGCCAGGGTGGAAGTCCCGGAGCTCGTCGCAGGCGAGTCGGACCTCGGCCTCGGCCTCCGCCCACGCGCCGGTGAGCCGCATGAACTCCGCGCGATGCACCCGGCAGATGCCCGGGAACCCCGTGATGTCCTGCTGCTCGCACCACCGCTTGGCCATGTCTGCCCATTCGCTCCCGCGCCGGTAGTCGGCAGATTCACGGCATGCGGCCATCACGTTGCAGAAGACGGCGCCCGTGGTATGCGGCCCGAGCTCGCCGCCGAGCGCCGCGGCGGCCGCGCCCTCCATCAGCACCCATGCCTCGTCGAGCCGACCCGCGTTCGCGAGCGCCTCGCCCCGCCGCATCGACGCCCAGGCCGGGAGGTCCCGGTCGTCCACGCGCGACGCGATCTCGACGGCGCGGTCGTAGTGGGTCAAGGCGTGGTCGAGCTCGCCCCGGGAGAACGCGAGCTCCCCGTGCGCGAGCGCCAGGTAGCCGTGCGCCACGGACTCACGCTCGCCGTCCAGCAGCTGCTCGGCCCGGTGCAGCCATCCCTGGGCGACCGAGCCCGCGAGCTTGGCCGAGTACTGCCGCCGGAGCGTGAGCGCCACGAAGGCCGCTCGGGCGCGATCGCCCCGTTCGAGGTAGCTCGCGTGGGCGCGCTCGTGCAGATCGATCGACTCCGCTGGGAGCCCGATCCACCAGGCGGACTTCCCGAGCGCCTCGAGGTCCTCGCCGGACAACCGGTCGGCGGCGTCGGCCTCCTTCAGCCGCCGATACGCCTCCGGCCACGCGCGGCGTTCGTAGGCGCCGCGCCCCGCCTCGAGCGGGCCGATCGTCTGCCTCTCGCCCATCGTCGCTCAGTCTCTCGCAGGGGAGTCACGTTTCGGAAGGGGTAGGTAGTCTCGGAGTCGTGGAATTCTCGCTCACCGCGGAGCAGACGCAGGTGCGGGAGCTGGTCCGCGAGTTCGCCACGGAGGAGATCGCGCCGGGCGCCGGTGAGCGTGACGAGCGCGAGGAGCTGCCGCTCGACATCCTGAAGAAGCTCGGTGAGCTGGGCATCTGCGGCGTCCCGATCCCCGAGGCCTACGGTGGTCTGGGTGCCGACGCGATCTCCTGGGCGCTCGTGATCGAGGAGCTGGGACGGGCCGACGCGAGCGTCGCCGTCACCGTCTCCGTCGCCTCCGGCCTCGCCGGCGGCCTGCTCGCCCGGTACGGCACCGAGGAGCAGCGGCAGCGCTGGCTGCCCCCCATCGCGGCCGGCGACATGCTCGCGGGATTCGGCTTGACCGAGCCCGGCAGCGGATCGGACGCCGCGGCGCTCCGGACGAAGGCCCGCACGGAGGGCGACGACTGGGTGATCGACGGGACGAAGGCGTTCATCACCAACAGCGGCACGCCGATCACCGGGTTCGTGGTGGTCGCGTGTCGCACCGAGGACGGGCCGGACAACGACGTCTCCACGATCCTCGTTCCGGCCGATGCGCCCGGATTCATCGTGGGTGCCGGCTACAAGAAGCTCGGGTGGCGGTCCAGCGACACGCACGAGCTCTCCTTCGAGGGATGCCGGGTGCCGGCTGGGCATCTGATCGGCGAGCGTGGCAAGGGGCTCGCGCAGTGCCTCGCCGCGCTCGACGACGGTCGCATCTCGATCGCCGCGCTCTCCGTGGGCCTGGCACAGGGGTGCCTCGACGCGAGCATCGCCTACGCGAAGGAGCGAAAGGCCTTCGGGCGGCCGATCGGCTCCTACGAGGCGATCGCGTTCAAGCTCGCGGATATGCGCGCGGCCATCGAGGCGGCGCGCCTGCTCACGTACCGGGCGGCCTCGCTGAAGGACGAGGGCCGGCCGTACACGACCGAGGCCGCGATCGCGAAGCTCCGCGCGAGCGAGACCGCGGTGGACGTCGCGCGCGAGGCGATCCAGGTCCACGGTGGCTACGGCTACACCGAGGAGTTCCCGGTCGCTCGCGCCTACCGCGACGCGAAGGTCCTGGAGATCGGCGAAGGGACGAGCGAGATCCTTCGGCTCGTCATCGCGAGGGACCTCGGGCTGCAACCCCAGGTCTGAGCCGTGCCGAGCGGCCGGTACGCCGTGTGGGGCCGCGGCGGCGACATCGTGGGGACCGAGGACTTCCGCTGTGCCCCGGGCCCGATGGGATGGCGCTACGTCTCCGAGATCGAGCGCGACGAGCCCGGGCCGCACCGAGTGACCGTGGACGTGGTCGTCGACGCCTCGTGGCGTGTCGTGCGGGCTCGGATCGAGACCGGTTCGCACGCGATCGTCCTGGAGCCGCGCGACGGGGCGCTCGAGGGGATCCGAGACGGCGAGGAACTCGAGATCCCGTGTGGCCCGGAGAGCCACCTGGACTACCTGAGCCCCGCGTTCAACGCGGTCACGACGCAGCGGCTCGAAGGAACGGAAGAGATCGAGGTCGTCTTCCTCGAGCCGGTCACCCTCGAGCCGACGGTCGTGCGACAACGATACGAGCTGCTCGGTCCGGACGCCGTGGAGACGCCCGTGGGTACGTTCACGAGCGTGCGATGGCGCTACACCGCGATCGACAGCGGCTGGACCAGCGAGCTCTGGGTCGCGGACGACGTCGTCGTGCGCTATGACCGCGCCTTCGAGCTGACCGGATACGAGGCGGGCGCATCGGGACCCGTCCCGATGCGCCCGTGAACCCGGGGGTGGCGGCGCCGCCGCGCCGCCGCCTCAGTCGATCTTCAGGGCCTCGACCTCGATCTCGAGGTCGATCTTCTTGCTGACCAGGAAGCCGCCCGTCTCGAGGACCATGTTCCAGCTCACGTTCCAGTCCTCGCGCTCGAGGGTCGTCGTGGCCGTCGCCGCGAGCACGGTCCTGCCGTAGGGGTTCGTGTCCGTGCCGAGGTACTCGCCCCGAAGCGTCACCGGGCGCGTGACGTCGCGGATCGTCAGCTCACCGTCGAGCTCGAAGCTGGCGCCGCCCGTGTGTCGGACGGCGGTGCTCCGGAACGTCATCATCGGCCACCGCTCGACGTTCAGGAAGTCGTCGCTCTTCAGGTGCTCGTCCCGCTGCGCAGTGTTGGTCTGGATGCTGGCTGTCTTGATCTCGACCTCGGCGATCGAGTCCTCGGGCCGCTCCGCGACCTCGATCCACCCGGAGTAGTCGGTGAACCGCCCACGGACCTTGGTGAGGATGTGCCGGGCCACGAACTCGACCGCCGTGTGAGCGATGTCCAGCTCGTACTTCCCGGGCGGCGGTCGCCGGAGACCTCCGATCTCCTTGACGCGATCTTGCATGGTGACGGCTCCTTCCTGTGGGTCACCCCTCCCTGGGGCGCATACGACCAAGGAACCCGGAATAGAAGCTCCGTATTCCAGGGTTGCTCCGGAAAGCTGAGAGATGTGAGGATGACCGCATGGACCAGGAGCGATGGATCTGCGAGAGCTTCCAGCGGGCGGCGGAGCTCGTCGGGAAGCGATGGGTGCCCCAGATCGTCTGGGTGCTCCTCGACGGCCCTCGCCGCTACTCCGCCATCCGGATCGCGATCTCGGAGATCTCCGACACGCTCCTGTCCGAGCGCCTGCGGGAGCTGGAGACGGCGGGCATCGTCACACGGGCCGTGACGCCGTCGACGCCGGTGCTCATCGAGTACGGGCTCACCGAACGAGGGCGAGACCTCGCGAGCGTGATGGACGGGCTCTCGGCGTGGGCAGAGCGCTGGGCGACGACCGTCTAGACCATGGCCGAGTCGGCGATGTCGAGCACCTCGTCGACGATCGCGAAGCCCTCATCCAGCTGCTCCTCGGTGATGCAGAGCGGCGGGTTCGTCATGATCCCGTTGAATCGGATCATCGTGAACAGTCCCCGCTCGAGCAGCGCCTCGTTGATCGCCTGCATGGTCTCATTGACCACGTTGTAGGGCGAGAGCGGCTCCATCGTGTCCCGGCTCTTCACCAGCTCGAGGATCCCGAACAGCCCGATGTTGCGGACGCGGCCGACGCTCGGATGCTTCGTCATCAGCTCCTCGTGGTGACGTCGCATCAGCGGGTCGAGCCGTTTCGCGTTACCGACCAGGTCGTCGTCCTCCAGGACCTGGATCGCCGCGAGCGCCGCGGCGCACGAGAGTGGGTGCGAGTTGTACGTGAGCCCGCCGGAGAACACCGTGTCCTCGAAGTGCGCGGCGATCGCCGGAGCGATCGCGACCGCCCCGAGCGGCAGGTAGGAGGAGGTCAGCCCCTTCGCGGCGGTCATCAGGTCGGGCACGACGCTCCAGTGGTTCACGGCGAACCATTCACCGGTGCGACCGAACCCGCACATGATCTCGTCGGCGATCAGCACGATCCCGTGGCGGTCGCACAGCTCACGGACCCCTTCGAGGTAGCCGTCCGGCGGGATCAGGATGCCGTTCGTCCCCGTGACGGTCTCGAGGAGGAAGGCCGCGATCGTCTGCGGGCCCTCGAGCTCGATCGTCTCCTCGAGCGTCGCCAGGGCCGCCGCCGCATCCTCCGTGCCCCTGGCCGTCCCGCGGTAGGGGTCGAGCACGTGCACGACGCCGGGCATCGGCGGGTTCTCGTTCGCCCATCGCCGGGGGTCACCGGTCAGGTTGATCGTCGCGTAGGTCGCGCCGTGGTACGACCGATACCGGGCCAGCACCTTCTGCCGGCCGGTGAACGCCTTCGCGATCCGGATCGCGTTCTCGTTCGCCTCCGCGCCGCCGAGCGTGAAGAACGACTTCTCCAGGTCGCCCGGCCAGAGGGTGGCGAGCTTCTCCCCGAGTCGCGCGCGCGTCTCGTAGGCCATGAACGGCGAGATGTACGGGAGCTTCTCCGCCTGACGCGAGATGGCGTCGGCGACACGCTTGTCGCCGTGCCCGATGTTCACGCCCATCAGCTGGGAGTTGAAGTCGAGGTAGCGGGTGCCGTCGACATCCCAGAAGTACACGCCCTCAGCCCGATCGACGGCGATCGGCGAGGCCTTCGACTGCGCCTGCCAGTCGTAGAGCGTGTAGCGCTTCGACTTCTCGACGATCTCGGTGGCGGACATCGGCCGGTCTTCGGTCATCGGTGGACCCCCTCGTGCGGACGCGGCCATCATCGCAGACGATCGGGAACGAGCGGACGGCGCCGGCGCCTGTTGACCTCCAGGTGGCGAGGGTGCGAGGCTGACGCCGCTCGGCTTGGACGAAGGAGACCTGGTGCCATGCGAGGTCGGACCCTCACGATCGCGGTCGTCACGACGGTCCTGCTCGCCGCCCTCGCCCCGACGCTCCTGGCCGTCACCCGCACCGACCGGGACGACTTCGAGATCGCGCCGGACGTCCACCGGTCGACGAAGGCGGTCTCCCAGCTCGCGGACGAGAGCTGGCGCCTCCGGTTGTCCGTGAGCGGAGAGGTCGGACCCGACTACCGGCTGCGGGTCCTCCTGGACACACGGGGCGGGCCCCGCGCGGACTTCGTGATGTTCGCGACCGTGCGCAACCTCGACCTCGTGACCTGCGGCGTCCGCCGTCTCGAGGGACCGCTCCTGAGGTCGAACTGCGACGCCGACCCCGATAGCGTCCGGTGGGGAGTGGCTCGGCGGGATCTCGACAAGGACAAGCTGATCCGCTGGAGGATCGTCGCCTTCGGCGGTCCCGGGTTCACGAAGGTCACCGATCGCGCGCCCGACACCGGCTGGTACCGCTGATCAGTCCTTGACGACCTCGCCGCCCTTCATCACGAAGGGAACGCGCTCGAGCACCGTGACGTCGTCGAGCGGGTCGTCGTCGACGGCGATGAGGTCGGCGAAGCGGCCCGGCCGCAACGATCCCACCCGATCGTCCCATCCGAGCAGTTCCGCCGCGGAGCGGGTGGCGCTCTGGATCGCCTCCATCGGCGTCTGACCGAACCGGACGTGGAACGCGAGGTTCTTCGCCGCCATGGCGTGCGGGTACACGCCGGAGTCCGTCCCGTGCGCGATCCGCACGCCGGCCTTCACGGCCTTCGCGAAGTTCTCGCGCTGTGCCGTGTTCGTCATCTCGGTCTTCCGAAGCACCTCGTCCGAATAGCCGAGGCGGGGGCCCTCCTCGAGCATCCAGTCGCCGTCGAACATGTCGGCGACCAGGTAGGTGCCGTGCTCGACCATGAGGGCGATCGTCTCGTCGTCGATCAGGCAGCCGTGCTCGATCGAGCGGGCTCCAGCACGGATCGCGCGGATCGCCCCCTCCGCGCCGTGCGCGTGCGCGGCCACGTGGCTGCCTCGGGCCTCCGCCTCCTCGACCGCGGCCCTGATCTCCGCTTCGGTCAGCTCCGGTTCCCCGGGGTTCGTGCCGGACGTGAGGACCGCACCCGTCGCGATGACCTTGATGAAGTCCGCGCCCGCGTCGAAGATGCGCCGGACGTTCGCGCGGACCTCGTCGGGACCCGAGGAGACACCGACCCGGAGCTCGTCCGGCACGGGCACCTCGGGCGGGAGCCCGGTGATGTCGCCGCCGCCGCCCGGGCAGGTGACGTAGGCACCGGCGCACACCATGCGCGGCCCCTCGAGCGTGTGCCCATCGATCGCGTCCCGGAGGGCGAGATCGACGAAGGCATGGAACGTTCCCACGTCGCGCACCGTCGTGAAGCCGGCGAGCAGGGTCGCGCGGGCGTTCGGCACGCCCGTGAGCGCTTCCTGCGCCGCGGAACGGTTCACGAGATACGCGTACCCCTGGCCTTCGTCCAGCTCGCTGATCAGGTGCGCGTGGCAGTCGATGAGCCCGGGCAGGACCGTTCGATCCGACAGGTCGATCGTGCGGCCGGCCGCCGGCGCCTCCGCGGCATCGACCACCGCCCGGATGCGCTCACCGTCGACGACGACCGCCTGGTCGGTTCGCACGTCGCCGTCCACCACGTCGACGAGGCGGCCGGCGATCACCACGAGCGGCTCGGTCGGCATCGGCGGAGCATACTCTCGGCCTCCCCCGTGTCCGGGCCGCCTCGCGACCTTCGCCCGGTGCGCGGAGCGCCATCCCCCGCCGATACCTCGAACATGGTACGGCGCAAGCATGCCTCGACCGTGGCGGTGGCTGCTCTGCTCGCCCTCGCCTCACTGTTCGTCGTGGGCAGCCGGCCCGCCGTCGCCGCCGTGCCGACCTGGTTCGATCTCCCGGCGGCGGATTCCTTCCCCCAGGGCCTCGCGGCGGGGCCCGACGGCACGACCTGGGTGGCGAGCCCGGCCGCCTCGCAGATCGCGCGGGTGGCTCCCGACGGCGTCCGGTCCTCGTTCGACCTGGGATCGGGGGTCGATCCCTACGACATCGTGCGGGGATCCGACGGCGCGATGTGGTTCACGCAGCACAACGGGAACCGCATCGGACGGCTGACGGTCGACGGCGAGCTCTCCGAGTTCTTCCTGCAGGAGCGATCGACGCCGACCGGCATCACGGTCGGGCCCGACGGCGCCCTCTGGTTCGCAGAGCGAGGGGTCAGCTCGATCGGCCGGGTCGGCCTCGACGGCGCCGTCACGGAGTGGCCCACGCTCACGCCGCGCGCGGCGCCCCTCGGTATCACCGCCGGTCCGGACGGGGCGCTGTGGTTCACGTTGACCGTCGCCGGCGCGATCGGCCGGATCACCGTGGACGGCGCGATGACCGAGTTCCCGCTCCCGCCCGAGGCGGACGCACCGCAGTGGATCACGCTCGGTCCGGACGGCGCCCTGTGGTTCACGGCCCGTTCCTCCAACACGATCGGCCGCATGACCGTGGACGGCGCGCTGACCACGTACCACGTTCCGACACCGGGCGCCGGGCTCAACGGGATCACGGCCGGTCCCGACGGCGCGCTCTGGTTCACGGAAAGCACAGCCGACGCCGTCGGGCGGATCGATCTCGAGGGCGACATCGACGAGTTCCCGCTGGGCGACGGCGCGTCGCCGACGGGGATCGCGACGGGCGCGGACGACGCGATCTGGTTCAGCGCTCAGGGGACGAACCGCGTGGGCCGGCTCGAGCTGCCGGCCGGTCGTGATGAGACCCCACCGGTGGTGACGATCGTGTCGCCGCCCGACGGTTCCGTGCTGACCGAGGGAGAGGGCGTGATCGCCGACTACGCGTGCACGGACGAGTCGGGCGGCTCAGGCGTCGTCGCGTGCCACGGTCCGGTCCCGGACGGGGCGATCGTGCCGAACGGCCCCGGCGCGCACACGTTCACGGTCACGGGCACCGACGGGGACGGGAACGTGGGCACCGACTCCCGTCGCTACGTCGTCTTCGAGGACATCGGCGGACCGATCACGAACCAGTCCGTCTTCTCGGCCGGCCGGGTGATCCCGATCAACCTCGAGCTCGGCGGACGGCCGGCGGGTCCGGTCTTCACGAACGGCTTCCCGCTCGTCCGCGGGGTCGACTGCGCGACCGGCGAGCCGACGACGCCGGACGCGCCCGCCGACGTGCAGGCGAACCTCACCAAGGGACGGCTGCAGCTCCAGTGGCGGACCGGTGCCGGCTGGGGCGGGACGTGCCGATCCCTCGTGGTGCGGCTCGGGTTCGAGGGCTGGTCGGACGCCGACGCCGTCTTCACGATCCGGTTCGCCTGACGCGAGCTGGGACCGACTCACCCACGCCCGACGAGCTGCTCGTCGATCAGGGCGATGAGCTCCTCTCGACCGAACGGACGGGAATGGCCTGCGCAGACGAGGTCCACCGGGAGTCCCCGGAATCTCGTGAGCGAGGCCGCGAACGCCGCCTCGTCCTCGGCGTGCAGCGGGTCGTCGAGGGCCGCGGTGTCTCCGGTGAACAGGAGTCCCTCCGCGGCGTCCCAGAGCGCGATCGACCCCGCCGTGTGCCCGGGAACATGCAGGATCTCGAAGGCGCGGTCGCCGAGGTCAACGACGTCGCCGTCGGTGAGCCGTCGCGTAGGCTCCGTGGCGATCGTCCGCCAGCCCGCCACGTCGAAGTCCTCCGTCGGCAGCGCGGTGATCACGACCTCGGGCGGCTCGTAGCCGTACCAGCGGATCTCGTCCTCCAGACCGACCCGGAGATCGCCTCGGAGCAGCGCGAGGCCGTCGGGCTCGCGGAGGCCGTCGGCGTCGGCAGCATGGCACCACCGCTCGTCGAACGCGTGCATCCCGCCGATGTGATCGAAATGGTCGTGCGTGGCGACGGCGACGACCGGCCGACCCTCCACGAGCGGGGCGAGCGCCGTACGGAGGTCGCCGATCCCGTTGCCCGTGTCGACCACGAGGTCGCGCTGCCGGCCGCGCACGTGCCAGACGTTGGACTCGAAGAACGGGTCGAGGTGGTCCTCCACGAGCAGCGTGATCCCGTCGGCGACGGCCTCCGACCGGAACCAGCGATCCGCGACCGGCAGACGATTCACGTGCGGTCGGTGAAGAAGACGGACGACGGCGCCGGGCGCAAGCAGTGAACCGACGCCATCGACGCGTTGTAGGAGCCCACGTTCGGGATCGCGAGGATGTCGCCTTCCTCGACCTGCGGCATCGGGTGCTCCTCGGCGAGGAGGTCGTTGCCCTCGTTGATGTGTCCCGCCACGGTGACCCGCGCCGCCGGCTCGGCGTCGGCCGCGCGGCACAGGATCGGGTGGAACGGGATCCGGTACACGAAGTGCTCGTTGATCACGTTCCAACCGGTGTCGAGTCCGATGAACGTGGTCCCGTCGCGATCCTCGACGCTGACGACCTCCGCCAGATGCACGGTGCACTCCTTCGCGAGGAACTCACCGGGTTCCGTCGCTACGACCACGTCGAGCGGCCCCAGATGCCGGGCGAGGACCTGCGCCCACGCATCGAGGTCGAGCGGTCGGTCGCCGGGACGGAACGGCACACCGAGCCCCCCGCCCGTGTTGACCTCGACGATCGGACACCCGGCGTCGAGCAGCGTCCGGGCGGCCGCCGCGACGCGACGCATCGTCTCCTCCACGGCCGGCAGGGCGTCGGTGAGGTAGAGGTAGCCCGCGTGCACGTGCACCGTGTCGATCGTGAGCGTGTGGCGCCTCGCGATCGCGAGGGCATCCTCGAGCTGCTCCGGATAGATCCCGAACTTCGTCGGGCGATCGCCGGCGTAGGTCTGCCCGCCACCGGGGTACGCGGCGCCGATCCGTGGATTGATGCGGACGCCCACCGTGGCGCCGGGCGCGCTGGTGCCCACCCGCTCCAGCTGCGTGAGGAGATCCACGTTCAGATGGACCCCCGCGTCCAGGACGGCGTCCAGGTCTCTCGCGGACAGGTTCGTCCCCGTGTAGCTGATCTCGGAGGGCTCCCAGCCGTGGTCGAGTGCCCACCGCACCTCTCCGGGTGAGCACACGTCCATCCCGACGCTTTCCGGCGAACCGGGAGCGCCGAGCGCGCGGAGGTAGGCGAGGAAGACCGGCTCGCGTTGCGCCTTCAACGCGAGCCGCACCCGATGACGCAGGCCGGCGCTGGCGAGCGCTCCCTGGAGGCTCCGAGCCTGCTCTCCGACCCGAACGAGGTCGTGGACGTAGAGGGGGGTGCCGGCCTCGCGAGCGATCGTCTCCGCGTCGCGGCCGGCGATCGACAGGCGGCCGGCCCGGACCTCTAGTCCGGGCCGATCCCACCACGTCAGTCGGGAAGCCGTACGCGCCATGCAGGCGCCAAGGCTACCCGCCGGCCGGTGGCCTCACCCCGTCAGGCGGAGGCTGTGACGGGCACGTCCGCCGCATCCTCCGCGCCGACTTCCCTCCTCGCCACCAGGAGGACCGACGCGACGGTCGCGAGGAGCCCCGCGACGAACGATATCGGGAGACCGACCGCGTACGTCGCGACGAACGTCGTCGATCCCTCGACGCCGGGAAGGAGAGGATCCGGTCCTCCGATGGCCTCCTCGACGCGGGTGAACCCGATCGTCGACATCACCAGCAGGAGGATGCCCGAGATGACCATCAGCAATGCCGTGATCCGTCTGATGTCCGGGTCGCGGAGCAGCATGTACGCACAGCCGAACGCCAAGGCTCCCAGGCCCGCGGCCGCTGCGATCGCGCCGGTTCCATCGACGGTCCCGTAGAAGTCCAGGACGATCTGCACCCCCGAAGCGACGTACGAGACGCTGAACCAGTCCGCGAAGACGCCGAGGAAGCCGACGAGTCCTGCGCCGGCGGTGACGACCGCAAGGAAATCGATGCGTTCGGAGCGCATGGACGATCCCTCCTCTTCGGGTGCCTTGCTATCGGCACGGGGTGTGCCGATTCTTGACCCCGGATCCCCTCGGTGCAACAACTCACGCGCACGGACGGCGCACGGACGGCGGACGCCATCCTCGGCCGATCGGCTGCGGATGCACCTCCTGGAGGGGCGGAGGCCGCAGGGCCTCAGGCCTGCGGCGATGTGGTGGAGGTGAGGGGATTTGAACCCCTGGCCTCTGCCGTGCGAAGGCAGCGCTCTACCGGGCTGAGCTACACCCCCGGGACCGAGCAGCGTAGCAGAGCCCTCTCACACAACCTGCGGCGGGGCCCCGCGACGGTGCTCGTCGGTGTGACGGTCGAGTGCGTCGCGGAGGTCCTTCTGCACGGTCGAGATCGAGAGGTCGCCGCGGGTCTTCTCGATCAGCGACCGAGAGACGTCGGTCGCGCGTCGCAGGTTCATCGTGATCGCGTCCGGATAGTCCATCGTGACGAGGACGCCGTACATCTCCTCCATCGACTCCAGCAACCGGTCGGCATGCGGCACCTCGCCTTCCCGGAGCAGGTCGAGGACGCGTCGGCGGCACTCGCCGATCGCATCGGACATGCCCCCGAGGTAGGCGGCATCCTCGACGCCGAGGTCGGCGGGCCCCGGTAGGTCGGTCCCGGTGAGCAACGCCATCGTGAGGTTGGCTTCCGCGTATTCCTTCTGGGCGTCCTGCAGGTAGCCGGCGTGACGGATGTCGGCGTGGTCCTTCACGGCGTCGAGCCCTTCGTCCAGCGCAGCGCGGGACTCCCCGATCAGGGTCCTCGCCGTGTCGAGCTCCAGCCGATGGATCGCGCGGATCGCGTTGGCGCTCGCGCGGATCGACCGCCGGGCGGCCGGGAGCGCGCGTTCGCGAGCCGCGTTCTTGGCATCGAGCCGCGTCCGGATGGAACGGGCGAGCTCGGAGAGGTCCACCCTCAGCCGGCGAGATCGGACGCGGGCCGCACGACGACGTGCACCCGGTCGCTCTCCCCGATGCCTTCGAGGCCGTTGAACGTCTCGTGGGCGTGCCCGTTGCGGCCTTCGATCACGTAGCGGGCCGCGAACGCGGCAGCATGGTCACCCGGGATCCGGGCGTTGCGGACGGCGTCACGCGGGTTCGCGACGGCACGGTGCTTGATCGAGATCAGCATCCAGACGTACGCCCCGAGCAGGATCGCGAGCGTCAGCGTCACGTTCCACACCACGCGGAGCGGGGGGACGAGGCCCATCAGGAACGAGATGGCGATCGCCTCGATCAGGAAGACGAGGACGCGGCGGCGGCGATCGCGGACCCGTGCCCGGCGTCGTTCGGCGTCGCCGACGAAACGAGCCCCCTTCCGGGGAGTCACGATCCATCGTCCCGTGGTGCCGTTCACTTCGGCGTGCGCCAAGAACTCCATCCTACGTTCGAAATCCTCGACCGACGCCGTCGTCGAGCGTCGACGAGACGCGAGGGGTATCAGGAACGCGGCCCACATGATGCCGAGTGCCGCGAGGAGCAGCCAATCCAATTCGCGCAGCCTCCGCTCTGTCGTTCCCGGTTCGACACAACATCTAGGCTGGGACGGCACCGTAGCACCACATATGGGGGTTCTCAATCACATCGATGTGATCCGGAGAACTTTTTCACAAGCTCGGGGACGGATCTCCGGGCGGCGTCGGGGGCGAGCGCGCGAGGCGAGTGCCTCGGAGAACGCGCGATCGTGGACGTCACTCGGGGACGGCGTAGTCTCCCGACTTGCCGCCGGACTTCGACACGAGCCGCAACCCGTCGATGTGGGCGGCGCGGTCGTACGCCTTCGCCGTGTCGTACAGGCAGAGCGCCGCCACGGCCGCCGCCGTGAGCGCCTCCATCTCGACGCCGGTCCGGTCCCGGGCGCGCACGCGCGTGGACACCGTGATCCGGCCGCTGGCCTCGTCGGGCGCCACCTGGACCTCCGCGCCCGTCACCGCCACGGGGTGACAGAACGGCAGCAGGTCCGGGGTCCGCTTCACGCCCATCAGCCCGGCGACCCGCGCGGACTCGATCGGGTTCCCCTTCGGCGTGCCTGCGACGAGCTGGGCGCACGCCTCCGGCGTCATCGTCACCACGCACTCGGCCCTCGCTTCGCGATCGGTGACGTCCTTCGCCCCCACCTCGACCATCCGGGCGGACAGCTCGGCATGGAGCCGCGCGCGCTCGTAGCCTTCGGCGCCGAGCACGTCAGTCCTCCGACGACCGGAACAGCATGACCGTGACGGTCGACCCGGCCGGCGCGACGTCGGTCCCGGCGGGGACCATCGCCAGTCCGTTCGCGCGAGCGACGGTCGAGATGAGGTTGGAGCCCCGGGCCCCGGTCGGCGTCGCCGTCCAGCCACCCTGCTCGCGCCGGACCTCGACGCGAGCGAACTGGACCTTCCCGCGAGGACCTCGGACGTCCTCGGTCAGCGTCGCGGTCACTTCGGGACGGAACAGGTGACTCCGCCCCATCATCCGCAGGATCGCCGGCCGCAGGAACACCTCGAGGCTCACGAACACGCTCACCGGGTTGCCCGGCAAGCCGAAGTACGGCTTGCCCTCGACGTGACCGAATCCTTGCGGCATCCCCGGTTGCATCGCCACCTTGTAGAAGTCCACGTCGCCGCGTCGGAAGAACGCCGCCTTCACGACGTCGCGCTCTCCCACCGACACGCCGCCCGACGAGACGAACGCGTCGGCCTGGATCTCGAAGCTGAAGATCGTCTCCCGGAGCAAATCGACGTCGTCGCGCACGATCCCGGCCATGACGGGCATCGCGCCCATCTCGCGCAGCGCTCCGAAGATCAACGCCGAGTTGGCGTCCCGGACCTGTCCGAATGCCGGCGTCTCGGTCGGCGGCACCAGCTCGTCACCCGTGGAGAGCACCACCACCCGCGGGCGCGGACGCACGAGCGGCGTGGGATGTCCCGCGAGCGCGAGGAGCCCGAGCTCCGGCGCCCCGAGGCGCTTCCCGGACGGGACCAGCACGTCGCCGTCGCGGACGTCCTCCCCGCGCGGACGCACGTGCGTGCCCAGGGTGGGGCCGTCGAGCAGGCGGACGAGCGCGCCGTCCACCACCGCGTTCTCGATCGGCACCACCACGTCGGCACCGGCGGGGATCGGCGCGCCCGTGGCGATGTGCATCGCCTCGCCACCGCCGACCGTCCCCTCTGGCTCGTGCCCGATCATCGCTCGCCCGACGATCTTCAGCTCCGCGGGCTGCGACGGCGTCGCGCCGGCGACGTCGGACGCGCGGACGGCGAACCCGTCCATCGCCGAGGAGGCGAACTCCGGGAGGTGCTGCGTCGAGACGATATCCTCCGCCACCACGCAGCCGAAGGCATCGGTGAGCGGCAGGCGCAGCGGCGCCAGTGGCTGCACGGCGGTGAGCACGCGCTCGCGCGCCTCCTCGACCGAGACCAACCCATCGGGAGCGTCGTGATCGTGGACGTTGGGCTGGGCCGCCATCACGGCCAGTGTAGGCGTCCCGTGCGGAGCCGCCGTCAGCCGAGCCGCTCGCGGCGGGCGAGCTCCGCCAGGTAGGCCTTGAACTCCGAGCCGACGTCCTCACGTTCGAGCGCGAGCTCGACCGTCGCCCGCAGGTAATCCAGCTTGTTCCCCACGTCGAACCGACCCTCGAAGCGAAGCGCGTAGACCGCCTGCCCCTGCGCGAGGAGGTTGATCGCGTCGGTGAGCTGGACCTCGCCTCCGTGACCCGGCGGGGTCTCGCGGAGCGCGTCGAAGATCTCCGGCGTGAAGACGTACCGGCCGATCGCCGCGAGGGTGGACGGCGAGCGCGCCGGCTCCGGCTTCTCGACGATCGAGACGATCCGGACGAGGTCCTCCTCGATCGGCTCGGGCTCGATCATCCCGTAGAGGGAAGCCTCTTCCCGGCCGACCTCGATCGCGGCCAGCACGCTCCGCCCGTACCGCCCGTGGATCTTCAGCATCCGATCCAGGAGCGGCGTCTTCGGACGGACGAGGTCGTCGGGGAGCATCACCACGAAGGGGTCGTCACCGATGTGCGCCTCCGCGCACGCGACGGCGTGCCCGAGGCCGAGCGGATCACGCTGGCGGGTGTAGAAGAGGGTCGCGAGCTCGGCGATCGCGCGGACCTGCTTCAACTCGTCGAACTTCCCCTTCGCCTCGAGGTAGTGCTCGAGCTCGAACGACCGGTCGAAGTGGTCCTCGATCGCACGCTTCCCACGGCCCGTCACCATCAAGATGTCGGTGATGCCGGCGCGGACCGCCTCCTCGACCACGAGCTGGATCGCCGGCGTGTCGACGACCGGCAGCATCTCCTTCGGCGTGGCCTTGGTGGCCGGCAGGAAGCGTGTGCCGAGCCCGGCGACCGGGATGACGGCGGTTCGAACCTTCACGCGGGCAACGGTACTCCGGTCCCGGAAAGGATGTCAGCCACGAACAGGGCCACGGGTACACTGCCTCGGGATGCCCACGTACGAGTACACGTGCCGCGATTGCGGCCACACCTTCGACATCGTCCAGTCGATGTGGGACGAGGCGCTCACGATGTGCCCCGAATGCGGCGGGAGCCTCCGGAAGGTCTTCGCGCCGCCCGCGATCTCCTTCAAGGGGTCGGGCTTCTACGCGACGGACCACGGGAAGCGATCGAAGAGCACCGGCGAGAAGGACGGAGACAAGAAGGCCGAGGGGACGAAGACCGGTGACCCGGCGACGACGTCGGAGCCCAAAGGGGCGCCGGCAACCGGCTCCTCCGAGACGTCGTCGACCCCCTCGCCCGCCACGAGCAAGAAGGAGCCTGCCCCGTCGTGACGGAGGCGCAGGCGGAGATCGGGGTCATCGGCGGGTCGGGCTTCTACGCGTTCCTCGAGGACACCCGCACGGTCGAGATGGAGACGCCGTTCGGAGCGCCTTCCGCGCCGATCACGATCGGTGCCGTCGGCGATCGCACGGTCGCGTTCCTCCCGCGGCACGGCACGGATCATCGGTTCCCGCCGCACGAGGTCCCGTACCGGGCGAACCTGTGGGCGCTGAAGGATCTGGGGGTCGGTCGCGTCTTCGGACCCTGCGCGGCCGGATCGCTCCGGAAGGAGATCCCCCCACGCACGCTCGTCGTGAGCGACCAGGCGATCGACTTCACGAAGTCCCGTCCGAACACCTTCTACGACGGCCCGCAGACGACGCACATCTCCTTCGCCGATCCGTACTGCCCGACCCTTCGTGAGGCGCTGGTGAAGACCGCGGCGTCCCAGGGCATCGCGCACCGGGACGGTGGCACGATGGTGGTGATCGAGGGCCCGAGGTTCTCGACGGCGGCGGAGTCCCGGATGTACGCGCAGCTCGGCGCCGACGTGATCGGCATGACCCAGTTCCCGGAGGTGACGCTCGCGCGCGAGCTCGAGCTCTGCTACGGCAACGTGGCGCTCGTGACCGACTACGACGTCGGGGTCGAGGACATCCCGCAGGTCACGCACGAGGAGGTCCTGAAGGTGTTCGGGGAGAACATCGACACGCTGCGCGACCTCCTCTTCGCCGCGATCCCGGAGGTGCCCGAGGCACGGACCTGTGCGTGCGCGACGGCGCTCGCGGGCACCGGCCACGGATGATGGCGCGACGGACCCTCGTCACGATCGAGCTTCGATTCGTCACCGGCGACGATCCCGAGCAGCTCGCCGATCGGATGCGGGAGGCCGTGGCGACGATCGTCGGGAAGCACGCCCTGGAGGAGTTCCGGGTCAAGAAGCTCCCGCTCGAAGGACCGAGCGAGAAGGGCGGGCTCCGACCCGTGGAGTGAGTGATGCGCGTCACGGCGGACGCGCGGCGCGACCGCTACGGTCGCCGCCATGCTCCGTCGGAAGCTCCCTCGATCGTCGTTCCTGCTGCTGTCGGCGTCGGTCGCCAGCGCCGTCGCCGCCGCCCTCGTCATGTTCGCCTACGCCCGCCGCCTCGACGCCGTGCGACCGGACGGAGGCCCGCCGGTCTCGGTCGTGGCAGCCGCCACGGGGGTGGCGCGCGGCACGGTCCTCACCGAGGCGGGCCTCGAGGTCGTGACGCTCCCGGCTCGTTTCGCGCCCCCCGGCGCGCTGCGCGACGTGGCGCGCGCGACGGGTCGGATCGCGATCGCCGACATCGCGGCCGGCGAGATCCTCACGGCGCTCCGGCTCGCCGGCGGGGGCAGCGGACCGACGGCTTCGCTCGTACCGGCGGGGATGCGGGCCGTCCAGGTGCCCGTCGTTGCCGCGGTGGGCGTGGAGCCCGGCGACCTGGTCGACGTGATCGCCACGTTCGGGGGAGGCGGCGCCCACACGGAGACGACGGGGGAAGGGATCGAGGTGCTCGCAGTGGACCGGGCGGGCGGGGCCGCCGCCCTCGGCGGCGCCACCGCGTCCCCGTCGTCCGGGGGCGTCGGGCTCGTCGTGCTGGTCACCCCGACGGACGCCGAGCGACTCGCTTTCGCAGCCGCATTCGCCACGCTCTCGGTCGCGGTGCGAGGTCCCGACGACGTCACGCTCGGCGAGTCCTTCGCCGTGCCCGTGACGGCCGGCCGCTAGCATCGGGGCCGATCTCTCCGACGGAAGGACCGAGTGAGCATCCTCCAGGCGATCGTCCTCGGCCTCGTGCAAGGGGCGACGGAGTTCGCGCCGGTCTCCAGCTCGGGCCATCTGATCCTCGTCCCGTGGATCTTCGGATGGATGCTGATCGGGGACGCGGACGTGCGGAAGTCGTTCGACGTCGCCCTCCACATGGGCACGTTGCTGGGCGCGCTCGTGTACTTCCGGCAGGACGTGGTCCGCTACGCCGCCGCTTGGTTCCGATCGATCGGCGCGCGACGGATCGCCACCTCGGACGAGCGCATCGCCTGGGCGCTGGTCGTCGGCACCATCCCCGGCGCGATCGTCGGCGCGGTGTTCGAGAACGTGATCCAGGAGGAGCTGGGGGCGCCCTGGCTGATCGCCGTCATGCTGGTCGCGTTCGGGCTCCTGCTCGTCGTCGTCGATCGCCGCGCGCGGTCCGACCTCGGGTTCGACTCCATCGGTCCCAGGGAGGGACTGCTGCTCGGCACGGCGCAGGCGTTGGCGTTGCAGCCGGGCGTGTCACGCTCGGGCGTGACGATCACGGCCGCCCGCGCGATGGGCCTGGACCGGGAGTCGGCCGCCCGCTTCTCCTTCCTCCTGTCGTTGCCGATCATCGCGGGGGCAGGCGCCTACAAGGCGGTGGATCTCGCGCGCACCGGTCTCCAGGGTCATGCTGCGGAGTTCATCGCCGGCGTGGTCGCGTCCTCGATCAGCGGGTTCCTCGTGATCTGGGGACTCCTCCGCTACCTGAAGCGCCACGACTTCTCGGTCTTCCTCTGGTATCGCGTGGCGCTGGCTGTCGTGGTGGTGATCCTCATCCTGGCGAACGTCCGCGACGCGGCCGGATGAGCGCTCAGATCGGCGCGACGCCGAAGCCCACCGTGAACCGACGACACCAGATCACGACCGTCCGGAACCCTTCGAGATCGAGGTCCCGGGGGATCCGGTAGTTGGAATCCCCCACGTTCCCCTTCAGGGCTCCGAGATCGACGTAGCGCCCGTCGTCCCAGACGCGCCACTCCTCGGAGACCGGCTGGTCCGTCAGGAAGACGCGGAGGTCCGGTCCGTCGGAGGTCGCCAGGTCCTCCAGCCGCACGAAGCGGGAGCCGTCCTCGATCTCCACCACCCGGGCCGCGCCGGTCGTGCCGTGCTCGAGGCTCCGGAACGTGCCGGCGGAGAGCTCCTGCACTCGGTCCACCGTCTCGGGCGGCTGGTCCATGCTGCCGCCGTCCGTCGAAGGATCCCGACGTGCGGAGGTCCCGGGAAGCTCCTCCGCCACCTCCCGGTCGAGGAAGAGCCGCTGCGGCGCGAACCAGTAGATGCCGAGCCCGATCAACACGAGACCGAGGATCGAGACCGCCGCCGTCCCGCCCGGATGCGCCCTCGCCCATCTCCGCACGTGCTCTCCTTCCATCCGGATGTCCCTTCAGTGCGGAGACGGGTCCCGAACGTTTCATCCCATCGGCGGGAGGTCGGAGGGGCCATCTCGCTCGGAGGCGAGCGCGTGGCGGCTACTGACGGAGCGACCACCGAGGTGCGAGGACGTCCTTCAGTGAGGAACGACGAGCGTGCCGCCGGCGTCGGCCTCCCCGGTGTCCGCTGCTACACGGCTCTGTCGTATCGCTCCCGTTCCCAATCGGTGACCGTCTCTCGCCACGCCTTCAGCTCCCAGGCGCGGGAGGTCGCGTAGTACTCGCAGAAGCCGACACCGAGCGCGTCCCGGAACGCCTCGTCCTCGCCGAACGCCGCGATCGCGGATTCGAGCGAACCGGGGAGGCCGGGGAGGTCCGCGCGCCCGTACGCGTCGCCTTCGATCGGCTCCGGCGGTGCGGCGTCCCGGCGCATCCCGTCCGCCGCGGCTGCCGCGATCGCGGCGAGGGCGAGATAGGGGTTCGCGTCGGCACCGGGGCGCCGGCACTCGAAGCGCCACAGGTCGGCGCGCGAGGACCGGATCGCGCGCACCGCGCAGGAGCGGTTCTCGTAGCCCCAGGTGACGTTGATCGGGGCGAACCATCCGGGGACGAGGCGCTTGTACGAGTTGATCGTCGGGTTCAGGAGCAGCGAAGCAGCCGGGAGATGCTCCAGGACCCCGGCGATCGCCGCGGCGAACGGCGCCGGGAGCGGATCCCTCGCTCCTTCGGCCGCGAACGCGTTCGTCTCGCCCTGCCAGCACGACACGTGGACGTGCCCGCTGGATCCCTCCTCCCCCGGCACGGTCTTGGCGAGGAAGCTCGCTCGCATGCCCATCGACGCGGCGACCTGCTTGGCCGCGAACTTCACGAACACGGCGTCGTCGGCCGCCGACATCCCGCGCCCGGGCGCCAGGTTGAGCTCGAGGAGCCCGGGACCGGCCTCGGTGTGAACGGCGGAGAGCTCCACCTCGAGTCCGTCCAATGCCCGCACCAGCCCGTCGACGAACCGATCGAATCGCCCGATCTCGTTCAGGCTGTAGCTGATCCCACTGGACAGCGGGTCACCGTGCTCGTCCCAGATGCGGATCTCGTATTCGAACGCCGCCATCACCTCGTAGCCGAGGCCGTCGACCTCGTTCAGGACCGTCCTGAACACCTCCCTAGGCGCGAGGTCGCAGGGGCTGCCGTCCGGCCAGCGCGGGGTGGCGAGGCAGATCCGCGAGCCCGGCCGCCACGACAGGTCACGGAGGGTGTCCACCTCGGGATCCACGAGCAGGTCCCCCGCCCCCGTGCGGATGCCGAACCGGTCGTAGTCGGTGATCGGCGTGTCCACCGGGTCGAGGCCGAGGATCAGGTCCGTCATCACCGTCCCGTGTCGGACCGCCGCCTCGAACGCGTCGGGCCGAAGCGCCTTCCCGCGGAAGGACCCGTTGACGTCGGGGATCGCGAGGAGCACGAAGTCCTCGTACGTCGTCGTCGGCTGCGGACGTGCCTCGTCCTCCATCGGCCTCATCCTCTGGCCGCGCCCGCGAGCGATCCCCTGAGCGACCGCTCCACCGATCCGATCGTGGCGCGGCATCGCTCGACGATCTCGGCGAGGTCCTCGTCGGTGCTGACGTAGGCGGGCGCGAGGAGCGTCTGGTCCCCGGCGTACCCGTCGGCCTGAGGATGCGTCGACGTCACGAGGAGCCCGTGTTCGAACGCCGTGTCGTCGACGAGGCCCGCCACGTCGAGCTCGACCGGCAGGAAGGACTCACCGTCTCGAGGGTCGACCAGCTCCACACCCAGGAGGAAGCCCCTGCCCCGCACCTCGCGCACGATCTCGGCGCCCTCGAGCGCCGCTTCCAGCTCGTCCCGCAGGCGTGGTCCCCGATCGCGGACCCGCTGGATCAGGTCGCGCTCGACGAGCAGATCCAGGACGGCCAGACCCACGGCCGAGGATAGCGGTGCGCCGTCCCACGTGTGTCCGAGATCGAACTCGCGTGAGCCCCGGTCGATCGCGTCGTACACGTGCTGGCGGCAGAGCACGGCCCCGAGCGGCGCGTACCCCGCGCCGAGGCCCTTCCCGATCGTGACGATGTCGGGCTCGACCGGGAACTGGTCCGCCGCGAGCCAGCTCCCCACGCGACCGATCCCGCTCACGACCTCGTCGAAGCAGACCAGGAACCCGTGCTCCCGCCGGCGCTCGTCCACGCCCTCCCAGAAGCGAGCCGGTGGCGAGGCGGCCGGCAGCGCCGCCGCGCCCACCGGCTCGCAGAAGAACGCCGCCACCGTCTCGGGCCCCGCTTCCTCGAGGAGCGTGTCCAGCTCCTGGAGCGCGGCCTCGCCGGTCGGGTCGAAACGCCACGTCGACGGTGGGAGGTGCAGGTGTTCCGCCAGGTACGGGGCGTAGGGCTCCTGGAGCGTCCGACGGCCGGTGAGGGCGAGCGTGCCCATCGTCGACCCGTGGTACGCCTGCGCCGGGGAGATCACCCTCCAGCGCTCGGTCTCCCCACGCTCCACGTGGTAGAGCCGGGCGAGCTGGAGCGCCGTCTCGTTGGCTTCCGAGCCGCCCGACACCAGGCGCACGCGAGCCATCCCGGGCGCCGCGACCTGCAGCAGACGGTCCGCCAGCCGTTCCTGCGGCTCGCTCGTGAAGTGATGGTTGTAGAAGTAGGAGATGCGGTCCGCCTGCTCGACCATCGCGGCGACGATCTCCGGCACGCCGTAGCCGAGACAGGCCACCATCGCCCCGCCAGAGCAGGCGTCCAGGATCCGGCGGCCCTCCGTCGTCGTGAGCCAGACGCCGTGGCCGCGTTCGACGCTCGGATAGGCGAGGTCGAGGAACCTCGGGAACACGCTCGTCGCGTCGGATCCGATCGCGCTGGCGGCCATCCCCCTCACCCTCCCCCGATCTTCGTCACCCGGCGCGACGGTCGGACGGGGGCGCCTCGGGCTCTTCGGGCTCTCCGTGGGCGAGGCGGGCGACATCGCTCAGGTACCGATCGAAGAGCTGCAACGCCATCCGGCGGCTCTCGCCCGCGCGCCGCTTCGTCTCCTCGAGGAGCGCGTCGGGGGCGACCCCGTCCGCGTCCAGCTCGTGGCGGTACTCGCGCACCCAGTCGTCCATGATCTCGGTCGTCACCTCCGGGTGGAACTGGAGGCCGAGGCTCCTCCCGGCGACGAACGCCTGGGGACCCGCGTCCGACTCCGCGATCAGGGTGGCGCCAGGCGGCACGGTGAACGAGTCGAAATGCCACTGGAACCACGGGCCCTCCGGCACGAGCTCGGGGTCATGGCTCGTCACGGGCAACCAGCCGATCTCCGATCGGGTGCCCCGATACACCTCGCCGCCGAGCACCCGCGCCAGCATCTGGCCGCCGAAGCACAGGCCGAGGACCGGCACGTCCGCGTCGATCGCCGTGCGCATCAGCCACGCCTCCCGGGGAACGAACGGATTCGTGTCGTCGAACGCGGCGAACTCGGAGCCGAGGGACACGATCAGGTCGTAGCGCGTGGGATCGACCTCGCGATCGTCGATGTCGATCCGAAGCGTCTCCACGCTGGCGTCGTGTTCGGCGAGCCACCCCGTGACGTGTCCGGGCGGGGTTGGCTCCTCATGCTGGAGGACCAGCACGCGGAGCCTGGCGGATCCATCCGGAGCGCTGCTCATCGGGAACCTCCCATCGGGGTCGTCGTGATCGGCTCGGAGCCGGCCAGCTCGGGCTCCACCTCCGCCGCGACTCGGTGGACGACCTCGCTGAACCGAGCCACCATCTCGGCGAGCTCGTCGTCGGTCGCCGTGAAGGCGGGCGCGAACAGCGTCTGGTCGCCCGCGTAGCCGTCGCGCGTGGGCTGGGTCGACAGGACGATCAGTCCGCGATCGAACGCGGCGGCGTCGATCCTGCCGCC
>JBOGVD010000037.1:0-27427 GCA_050696355.1 Actinomycetota bacterium | reverse complement strand
CCTCGAGGGGGGACGATGGCTGCTGAGACCACGCCTGCGACGTTCGAGCGGCGCGCGTCGGGGCTCGTCCGGGAGGCGGGAACGCTCGACGTCCTGATCTACAACATCAACTTCGTGTCGCTCGGGCTGATGGCGGCGCTCGTCTTCCTCTTCTCGACGGCGTTCTATCCGGGCGCGAACCTCGACGTCACGGCACTCCTGACGTTCCTGGTCGTGATCCCGACGAGCCTCGTCTTCGCGTTCTTCGCCGCCTCGATGCCGCGGTCGGGCGCCGACTACGTGTTCGTGAGCCGCGCCCTGCACCCGGCGCTCGGGATGATGTCGAGCTGGAACAACACGGTCTGGTGGTTCATCTACGGCGGCGTGCCCTCGGCGTTCTTCGCGCAGTTCGGGCTCGCGCCGCTGTTCGTCACGGTCGGTCAGATGGCCGGCGTCCAGTGGATGACGGATCTCGGGGAGTGGTTCGCGTCGCCGTGGGGGACGTTCATCGCCGGCACCGCGCTGATCGTCTTCCTGGTGGCCGTGTTCTCGCGCAGCCTGCGGGCGTACTTCCGGTACCAGAACGTCGTGTTCCTGATCTCGCTCGTCGGGATCGGCCTCGTGATGCTGGTGTGGCTGTTCAAGTCCCGCGCCGACATCACGGCATCGCTCGGCGAGGGGATCGGGCAGGCCGCCCTGCGTGGTCTCGGCGAGGCAGCCGGCGAGGCGGGGTTCGCCGGAGGTGGGCCCTTCAGCCTGAAGTGGACGCTCCTGGCAGGCACGTGGATCTACATCAACCTCGTCTTCAACCAATCCTCGGCCTACATCGGATCGGAGGTGAAGCGGGCGAAGAGCCTGCAGCTGTGGTCGATGCCGATCGTCGCCGCCGTCGCGACCGTCTACCTGTTGGTGATGCTGGTGTTGGCCGACAGGGCGATCGGGCTGGAGCGCATGGGACAGCTGGCGGCCACGCAGGGGCTCGTCTTCACGCAGATCGCGGCGTTCGGGTCGGGCAGCGTCGTGATCGCGCTGCTGATCCTCGTGCCGTTCCTGTTCCAGAGCTACACGTGGTTGCCCGGTCAGATCACGAACGCGAGCCGGAACTTCCTCGCGTACGCGCTCGATGGCATGATGCCCGCCTGGGTCGGGAAGGTGCATCCGCAGCACCACACGCCGGTGAACGCGCTGATGCTCGTGGGCGCCGGTTCGATCGCGGCCCTCGCGGCTTTCGTCTGGATCCCGGAGTTCGCGACGCTCGTCGGGATCTTCGGATTCATCCTCGGCTTCCTGCTGGTGTCGGTCTCCGCGATCGTGTTCCCGTACCGGATGCGCGAGATCTTCGAGGCCTCACCGGTGCGGTGGTGCGTCGGCGGGATCCCGGTCGTGAGCATCGTCGGTGCGCTCTCGGTGGTCGCGCTCGCGATCATGGCGTGGGCGTTCCTGACCGATCCGAGCGCGGGGCTGAACGGCCGCCCCGGTCTCGTATGGATGAACATCGGGATCTTCGCGTCGGGCCTGGTGATCTACGCGATCGCGAAAGCGGTGCAGCGCAGTCGTGGCGTGGACATCTCGAAGGCGTTCAAGGAGCTGCCGGTCGAGTAGCGCCCGCCAGGTCGAGCGCGATCGCGCGGCAGGGCGCACCGTCGGCGTCGCCCGCGAGCCGGAGCGGGAACAGGCACAGCAGCGGCTCCTCGAAGTCGATCGCGGACAGGTTCGTCAGGTTCTCGGCGATCACGCCGCCGGCGCCGAGGACGAGGTGGTGGACGTCCCATCGCTCCTCGGTCCCGTCCACGACCGTCTCGTCCGGGTTCAACGCGTCGATCGCGAGCGTGCGGACGCCTCGCTCGAGGACGCGTTCGCACGCCGCGGCCGTCAGGAACGGATGGTCGTAGTAGCGCTCCGTGCCGTAGAACCGCTCGGACCAGCCGGTCCGGAGGACGAGGATCGCTCCCGGCCGGGTCCGGTCGGCGTACGGCTCGAGGGCGTCCCAGCCGACCGGCTCCCGGTCCCGGTGGCCGGTCACGTCGGCGATCACGCCGCCGGCGCCGAGGACGAGGTGGTGGACGTCCCATCGCTCCTCGGTCCCGTCCACGATCGTCTCGTCCGGGTTCAGCGCGTCGATCGCGAGCGTGCGCACGCCTGTCTCGAGCACGCGTTCGCACGCCGTGGCCGTCAGGAACGGATGGTCGTAGTAGCGCTCCGTGTCGTAGAACCGCTCGGACCATCCGGTCCGGATGACGAGGATCGTTCCCGGCCGGGTCCGGTCGGCGTACGGCTCGAGGGCGTCCCAGCCGACCGGCTCCCGGTCCCGGTGGCCGGTCACGTAGGCGATCACCGCCGGTCCGACGAAGCGGTCGAGGCCGACGTCCTCGAGACGGTCGCCGTCGGCCTCGAAATGGAAAGGGGCGTCGACGTGTGTGCCGGTATGGGACCCGAGCTCGAGCGAGAGCACGTTCGCGCCGTCCCGCTCGATCGTCATGGCTCGCCGCACGGCCGGCGCTGGATCGCCTGGATAGATCTGGGTCTCGGGGCCAACCGGGATCGAGAGGTCGACGACGCGTAGCCCATCCGGAGCGGTGGTTCCGCCGATGTCAGTCATGGGACTCCTCCTCGGGGAGGTCGTACCAGCGGAACCGCTCGCCGATCAGCGACCGGAGGCGCCAGCGTCGGGACTTCGGGACGCGCTCGGCCTCGGTCAGGAGGGCGCCGAGCTGCTCGACCGGGTCGAACGGGGGCTCGGGCGGCACGAGCGAGCCTCCGTCGCCCGTCGCGAGCGACCGGATCCGCTCGAGGTTGCCGGTGACGGTCCGCCACCATCCCCAGTCGTCTCCCACGATCTCGCCGAACCGAGCGAGCCCGATCGTGCCGGATCCGTCGCCGGCACGCACCGGGTAGGCGCCGAGGAGCTGGAGCACGTCGGCCGCGTCCTTCTCGTTCAGCTCCACGATCTGGAGCTTCGTGAGCAGGAGGTCGGTGACGTCGATCGTGAGGGGCATCCGGTCGAGACGGTCATGGAAGTCGAGCGCGTGGCACATCTCCAAGCGGTCGATCAGGACGTCTATGGAGCGGCCGGCCGGCGACCGGAAGTACAGCTGCTTGTGGCCGTGGATCTGGTTGAAGTGGTGGTCCGGCTCGAAGCCACGGGCGGCGAGGAACGGCGTCACCGCTACGCGGCCGGCGGACGTGGAGGCGAAGTCGAGGTCCTGACGGTCGTGGCGGCGAGGGGGGAAGGAGGGGCAGAGCGCTCGAACCGCGAGCCCTCCGATCAACCTCAGCGTCACGCGCTCGCCTTGCGCAGCTTGCACGAGCTCGAGCGCCTCGTCGAAGGTGTCGTCGGCCATCGGTCCGAAGCGTAGAGGGATGATCAGGTGCTCGCGCGAGATCCTCGAGGCAACCCCTTGCCGACCGATAGGGTCGTGTCCATGACCATCCGGATCGACCCCGAAGGCAACGAGACCGACGCGCTGTTCGATCTCGTCGAGCTGGAGGGACGTGAGGTCCTCGAGATCGGATGCGGGGACGGCCGCCTCACGCGGCGGTACGCGGACCGGGCCGCCCACGTCACGGCGATCGATCCGTTCGGGGACGCGATCGCCAGGGCGCAGGAGCGCCTCTCGGAGGCGCCGAACGAGCGGATCGAGTTCCGGCACGTGGCCTTCGAGGACTTCGCCGCCGCCGACGCCGACGTCTTCGACGTGTCGCTGCTGTCCTGGTCGCTCTGCTGAATGGAGCCCGAGGGCATGGTCCATGCCCTTGAGGAGATCCACCGGATGACGAGGCCTGGCGGCACGGTGATCGAGATCCATCCCGCCCTGGAGTACCCGTTCCTCGAGATCAGGTCGCACGGGGAGCTGCTCTTGTCGGAGAACGATCCCGGGTTCGATTACGAGGAGGACAGCCGGCACGCGGAGGCGGCGGTCGCGACCGTCGTCGGCCGAGGCGACTTCGTCCTCGAGGAGAGCCGCCGGTTCGAGCTGCGGACATACGCCTCGTCGCTGCAAGAGCTTCGGGATCACTGGGCCGTCGCAGACGCGTACGACCCCGAGGAGAAGGAGGAGACGCTCGCCCGCTTGCAGGACGAGATGTACGCCCGGGTCCACGAGGTCCTCGATCGCTCGCCCAGCGCCGAGCTCGTCTACGTCGAGCCAGCGACGATGTCACGCCTGACGCCCTCGTCGCAGGGCTAGCGCACGGATCGCTCGGAAGAACCTTCCCGATGGTGTCCGCTGGGGCCGGCGCCGATCGATGCTCGCTGCCCGAACGCTCAGGCGACGACGCGGTAGAGGTGCCAGCGGTCCGGGACGCCCTTCAGCTCGTGCTCGCCGATGTCTTCGAACGCGAGGCCCGATCCGGAGACCAGTCCTTGCACCGTGTAGGAGACGAGGACCTCGGACGGGGCCGCGACCGACGCGATCCTCGACCCGACGTTCACGGCGATCCCGCCCACCTTGCCGGCGATCGTTTCGACCTCGCCGGTGTGGACGCCCGCGCGCACCTCGATCCCGAGGTCCCTCACCGCTTCGGTGATCGATACGGCGCAGCGAATGCCGCGCGCCGGCCCGTCGAACGTGGCGAAGAAGCCGTCGCCGGCCGTGTCGACCTCCTTGCCGCGGAAGCGACCGAGCATCGCCCGCACGACCCCGTGGTGGCGTTCGACCAGGTCGCGCCACCCCTTGTCGCCGAGCTCGACCGCTCGTTCCGTCGAACCGACGATGTCGGTGAACATCACGGTAGCGAGCATCCGGTCGAGGTCGGCTTCCGCACCGTGTACGTCGGCGACGAACCGCTCGATCTCGCCCAAGAGGTCCTCCTGCCGACCCATCGAGAAGAGGTGCTCGTTCCCAGGGAACGAGACGAACCCTGCGCCGCGGATCCGATCCGCCATCCACTTCGTCTCCTCAACGGAGTATTCGAGGTCACCGTCGCGCGCCAGCACGAGGGTGGGGACATGGATAGCGGGCAGTGTTGAGCGAACGTCGATTGAGCGGTTCATCCGCGCGAGCGCGCTGATCGCTCCGGGGCTTGCGGCGTTCCGCATGTAGTCGGCCAGCCAGGTGAGCGTGGCGTCGTCGTCGGCCAGGTCGGGCGCGAATGACTCCGCCATGAACTCGCCAGCCAGCTCCTTCGTTCCCCAGAGCCGGTCCCGCCGTTCGGCCCAGGCGGCGACGTCGGCCTCGCGCTGCTCCTGTGGCTCGCTGAACGGGTAGTCGGGCGCGTTGTTCCAGCAGGCGCTCGTCCCGTACACGATCAGTCCGATCGTGCGCTCCGGGTAGGTGGCGGCGAACAGCATCGCCATCGGCCCGCCCTCCGAGACCCCGAGGATCACGGCACGCTCCGACCCGGCTGCGTCCATCACGGCCCTGGCGTCGTCCATCCGAACCTCGAGGGTGGGCAGCCGGTCCTCGGGCACCCGATCGGATAACCCGACGCCCCGCTTGTCGAAGATCATCACTCGTGCGAACGAGGCCATGCGGCTGAAGAATCGCGCGAAGTGCGGCTCGCTCCACATCCGTTCGATATGGGTGACCCAGCCCAGGACGAACAGGATGTCGACCGGGCCGTCGCCGAAGACCTGATAGGCGACATGGACGTCGTCGGCCGTCTTCGCGTAATGGGTCTCCGGGATCTGCACGACTGCATCCTCCGGGCAGTGGGCCGCATCGGCAACCTGGAGCCCCGCGAGGCCCAAGGTGAGGGCACTTCAGGAGCTCGGGCGACCGTGCGGTGAGATCGGGCCCAGGTGCCGGAGCTTGTCGTCGTTGACCACGCTCCTGATCGCCTGGACGCGACCGTCGACGACGTCGAGAGCGAAGACGGTCAGGAGTCGATCGCCGGCGTCGTACGCGAGCGCCCCGGGCTGCCCGTTCACCCGAGCGAACTCCAACCGAGCGCCCATCCGCCGGCCCTGCTCGAAGAGGCGAACGAAGAACGTGGCCACGCGCCGCGCGCCGTGGATCGGCACCTTCGAGGCGTAGGCGTTCCCGCCACCGTCTCCAACGGCCACCGCGTCGGTGTCGAGGAGCTCCAGCAGTCCGTCCATGTCGACGTCGGTGCATGCCGCGAAGAACCGCCGCGCGAGCTCGTCGCCCTCCTCGGCGGACGCCTCGAACCGAGGCGTCCCGGCCTCGATCCGCCGCCTGGCGCGCACGAAGAGCTGCCGGGTGTTCGGCTCGCTCTTCCCGACGATCTCCGCGATCTCCGCGTGGTCGTACTCGAAGACCTCGCGGAGCAGGAACACCGCCCGCTCCACCGGCTTCAGCTCCTCCAGGAGCACCAAGAACGCCATCGACAACGAGTCGGCCATCTCCGCCTGCTCCGCCACGTCCTCCTCCGTTCCGCTCACGAGCGGCTCCGGGAGCCACGGGCCGACGTAGGTCTCGCGCCGGGTCTTCGCCCGGCGGAGATAGTCGATCGCGAGGCGCGTCACCGTGGCCGCGAGGTAGCTCTTCGCCGACTCGACTTCGGCGCCCGCCTCGGCGGCGCGGCGCCACCGGAGGAACGCGTCCTGCACCACGTCCTCGGCTTCCCCGACGCTCCCGAGCATCCGGTAGGCGATCGAGAACAGCAGCGCAGCTCGACGAAGGCCTCGTCGGCCCGGCCCACGACGGCTCCGTTCCCCGTCATGTCGCTCACGAGACGCGCGAAGGGTCCATCCCGTGACAAGTCTCCCGAACTGTCACAGCCCTGCCACCTTGCGCGTCTCGGGAACAGAAGGATCGAGAGCCAACGATCGGAAAGGAGGACGTCATGAAGGTCTTCGTTGCAGGTGCCACCGGTGCCATCGGTCGCCAGCTCGTCCCTGTGCTGGTCGAGGACGGTCACGAGGTGGTCGCGATGACCCGCTCGCCGGAGAATGCGGGCGCCTTGCGGGCGATCGGCGCCGAGCCGGTGGTGGCCGACGCGCTCGACCGTGAGGCCGTCGCCGAGGCGGTCGTCCGGGCGGAGCTCGAGGCTGTGGTCCATCAGGCGACGGCGCTCACCGGGGTGTTCAACCTGAAGCACTTCTCGCGCACGTTCGAGCAGACGAACCGGCTCCGGACGCTCGGGACGGACAACCTCGTGGCGGCTGCGCGAGCGGCCGGCGCCCGGCGGTTCGTCGCGCAGGGCTTCGCGGGCTGGCCGAACGCGAGCGACGGTCAGGCCCTGAGGACCGAGGAGGATCCGTTCGAGCCGTCCCCGTAGGAGGAGATGCGCTCGACCGTGGAGGCGCTCCGGGACCTGGAGGCCGCGGTGCTGGGGGCTCAGGATCTCGAGGGCATCGTGCTTCGCTACGGCGCGTTCTACGGGCCGGGGACGTCGCTCGGGGACGGCGGAGCGATGGTAGAGGGGGTCCGGAAGCGGCAGCTCCCGATCGTGGGCGACGGGGCTGGTGAGACGTCGTTCCTTCACATCGAGGATGCTGCGGCAGCGACCGTCGCAGCCCTCGAGCGAGGGGCGCCCGGCGTCTACAACGTCGTGGACGACGAGCCGGCGCCGTCTTCTCAGTGGATCCCGGAGCTGGCGAAGGCCGTCGGCGCGAAGCCGCCATGCCATGTGCCTGTCTGGTTGGCGAAGCCGCTGATCGGCGATGCCGGCGTGTGGTTGATGACGAAGGCGCCCGGCGCCTCGAACGCGAAGGCGAAGGCGGACCTGGGATGGACACCGCGATACGCGTCGTGGCGTGTCGGGTTCCGCGAGGGCCTGGGCGCGGACTCGATCGCGCTCGGCGCCTGAGGCCCCGCTCGGGTGGGCGGGCGTCCTAGGCCCAGAGGTCGATCTGCGGCAGCCGGGCGTTCCCGAGGGACTCGTTCGTCTCGCCGCATGCCAGACGTCATGAGTGAAGACCCGCTGGATCACCCAGCCGCGCGCGTGGACCCAGGACCCGTCCCACTCGGGGCGACGAAGCTCCTCTTCGAGGTCGTCGATCGTCCATCGGTCGAGGAAGTCGTCGATGATGCGGAACGTCGAGTCGAGTGCCTCGGCCAGCGCTTCGCCGCTGAGCACGTGCTCGAGGTCGTCGTCGCCGGGACACTCGTACCCGGCGTTCGTGAACGGCGTCGTCTCGGCGCCGGGCTCGCCGGCGAAGTCGCAGAGCCAGAACACGCGCTGACAGGCCATGTGGCCGGCGCTCGCCCAGAGCGGCCATCGCTCCGGCGTCGGCTGGATCGCCAGCTGCTCCTCGGTCATCCCGGCGACGACGTCGCGGAGGCGCGAGTTGTACAGGGGCCACGTGCTGTACGCCGGTCGGATCGTCGCCGACATCTGGGGTCCGTCCCGCATGTCAGGGCTTCCTTGCCGTGGCTCGGCCCCAGGCGAACGCAGCGAACGAGTCGGGGGCCTCGGCCCACCGGATCCAGGTCTCCTCCAGCGCGTCGATCTCGTCCCTGTCGGCGAGTCCCCGTTCGGTCAGTCCTCCCACGAACCACCCGTCCCGGCAATCGGCCGCGCGGCCGAGGCCGAACGTGCGAACGCGTTCTTCGGTCCCGTAGCTGAAGTACGTGGTTGATGCCTCGACCTGCGCGAACCCCGCCGCGAGGAGCAGACCGCGGAGCTCCCGGCCGCGGTAGGGATGGACGTCGCCCTGCGCCTCCCACAGTGCGAGTCGAAGTTCGTAGAAGCGGCGCAACGGAGGTACGTCCGCGCCGTGGAGGATCAGCCCTCCGTACTCGATCGACGACGCCCCGATCACGCCGCCGGGCTTCAGCACGCGACGGACCTCGGCGAGGCCCGCGAGCGGGTCATCGAGCGTCTCGAGCATCGCGAAGAGCGTGCAGACGTCGATCGACCCCTCCGAGACGCCCAGGTCGTAGATGCTGCCTTCGCGGAAGTCGACGTTGTCGATGCCGTGGCCGGCGGCGTACGCGCGCGCATCCGCGAACTCGGAGTCGTCCACGTCGATCCCGGTCACGTGCCCGGCGGCTTGCGCGAGGCCCAGGGTGATCGAACCCGGCCCGCAGCCCACGTCGACGATCTGATCACTCTGACGGATCGCGGGGTGCACGAAGTCCGCGTACTGCGCGGCGCTCCGGTCCCGCATCAGGTCCTCGAACCCCACGACCGTGCTCTCCCGACAGCCGCTTGGGTCAGCCGCCGGCGGCGTGGGCCTTCGCGACCTCGCCGATGACCTCGGCGAGCTCCTTTGGGCGTGACCACATGGGCCAGTGGCTCGTGGGCAGGTCGACCCAGGAGATGTTGCGGACCTCCTTCACGCCGCCCAGCCAGGAGTAGTCCTCTTTCGCGGCGTCCTTGTACTGCTCGGACGTGTACCCGGTGCAGATGAGGGTGCTCGGGATGTCGAGGCGGGCATCGTTCGTCAGCTCCACGGCATCGCGCAGGACCCCGCCCGGCTCCGGGACCGCCCGCTGCCGGAACGTTTCGAGCTGCTCCTCGCTGAGTCCGTCGAGGTTCTCCTCCGCCGAGAGCTCCTCCCACGACATCGGCTTCTCCGCGCCCTCGAAGTCGGGATCGAGGGGTGGGATCCCCGGGGCGGTGTCGACGTAGACCATCGCCGCGATCCGCTCGGGGACCCGGTCGCTCGCGACGTAGCCGGAGAAGCCGGTCCCGCTGTGCACGGCGAGCACCACGGGACCGCCGGCCGCCACGACCGCCTCGCAGATCGCGTCGACGTGGTCGGACAGACCGATCGAGGACCGATCGGCATCGGCCGACTCGAGACCGGGGAGCGTCAGCGGGATGACGTCGCGGCCGTCGGCTCGCAGCGCTTCGGCCACCTCGTCCCACGCCCACGCACCGAGCCAGAACCCAGGAACCAGGATGATCGGTGGAGTCGTCATCCCTCGACCCTAGGAGCGTGCAAGGACATCCGTCCATCGCCCTCCGCGCTCCGGTGACGAGAAACGGATCACATCCATCGACGGGGAACGCCGGTAGTACCTCGAATGACGGGAGAAGCCCGCCCACGGCCGAACGGGAGGCGCGACATGGCCAAGGGCTACGGTCGGAGCTGGAAGAAGTGGTTGGCGATCTACGCGATCGCCGGCGCGGTTGTCTACTTCATCGTCTACCTGGTGTTCTTCACCGACGGTGGCAGCGGTGGAGGGTTCTACTAGACATCGCCGCCTCGACGGACCAGGGCGATCGGCACCCATGGGCGCCGATCGCCCTGCGCCGTTCCCGACCGATCACGCCCACGGAGACGCCGCGCTGAATGTCGCCGTCAGCGCCGTCAGCGCCGTCCGGCCGTCCGACGCGACGAATCGGAGCTGGTGCACCGTCGTGAGGTCGACGGGGATCTCGTGTCCCCACACTCGGTGGTCGCCGCCGAGGGTCGCCGCGCCGAGGTCGACGTAGCGCCCATCGCGCGTGATGGCGGTGACGGTATAGGTGTCCTCGCGGAGCCTGCGTTCCGGCAGGGTCACGACGATCCAGGACGGCCGTCCTTCGTAGCCGAAGACGCTTCCCGCACGCCCCTCCGCTCCTCGGAGCGGAGCCGCAGTGAAGGATGAGCCCTGTCCTTCCCTCAGCACCGCTCGGTAATCGGCTGCCAGCATCCTGTCTTCGGACGTGCTGACGAGCGCCGCGCCCGCACCGACGGCGGCCGCGAGGAGAAGGGACGCCGCGACGGCCACGAGCCCCCTCCACCGGCGGGATCGACGCAGCGGTTCCACGGAGGCGAGCTCCGCGGGCCCGGTGAGCGCTCGGACGACCCGGGACTCGAACCCCGGCGGCGGCTCGTGGACCGGGGCGAGGAGCAGGAGCTCCTCGATGACCGACGAGAGCTCGGACACGAGCCGGCGGCAGTCGGGACATCCGGGAAGGTGGCGGAGCGCCGCGTCCCGCTCCTCCCCCGCGGCGATGTCGAGCGCGAGCTCGGGCGCCAGGTCCCTGACCTGCTCGCATCGCATCTCAGCGGTCATCGGACACCTCCAGCTCCGAGCGCAGCTTCATCATCGCCGAGCGGATCCGCGTCTTCGCCGTGCCGAGCGGTAGTCCGTCGAGCTCGCTCACCTCGTGAGCGGTGAAGCCGTAGAACGCCGACAGGACCAGGGCTCCCTCTGGTCCTCGGGAACCCGGGTGAGCGCCTCCCGCAACAGCTCCGAGTTCACGACCCGATCCTCGTGCCCGTACTCCTCCGAGGCACTCGCCTCCCTCGAGAGGAGCTCCGGGTCGATCGGGTCGACGCGCCGTGAGGGCAACATGTTGATCGAGACGTTGCGAGCGATGGTGAGGAGCCATGCCGCCACGGCTCCGCGTCGGGAGTCGTAGACCGAGGCATGCCTCCACGCCCGCACGAACGTCTCCTGCGCCGCTTCCTCGGCGGCGCCGCGGTCCCGCAGGATCGACAGGGTCAGGCCGAACACCCGATGCTGGAACCGCTGCACGAAGCCGGCGGCCGCATCGGGATCGCCAGATCCCAACCCGGAGAGCGGCGACTCATCCGACAGTTTCCGCACAACCGATTCGTCCATCGTGGTCCACCCGAGGTACTACCGGTGGCACCACCTGAGGGGATTCCCTTGCCTCTGTTTTCAACCGCCTTTCGGGCCGAGGCGATCCCGCGGATCCGCCGTCCGGTAGTACCCGGGAGGCGCGGACCCTATGCCAGGAAGGAGATCCCATGTGGCACAGCCAGGAGCAAGGATTTGATCTCTTGCCTCGCGCCGCTCCGTCAGATCGGAACGACGGCCACCGCGTCGATCTCCACGAGGAAGTCCGCGTGTTCTCATCGTGATGACTGCGGGTCGGCTGCCGGCCGGTACGCCAGCCGTACCACCCCGGAGCCGAACGTCGTCGCCCCGATCAACTCGAGGCGGATCGGCCCTACGCCATCGAAGATCCGCGGCCCGGAAGGCCACAACGACGGGCTCATCCAGAACCAGTATTCGTCCACGAGACCCTGAGTGATGAGGGCATCGGCCAGCGCGCCGGCGCCGACGGCGACCAGGGTCCTGTCGTGGCGGTCCTTGAGCGCGCTCACGCTCTCGGCCAGGTCGCCCTCCAGCAGGGTGGCGTTCCACTCCAACGGCTCGCGCAGGCTCCGGGACGCCACGTACTTGGGCATGCTGTTCATCTGGTCCGCGAACACTCCCAAGGCGGGGTCGTCGGCCAGTTGCGGCCAGACCGCGGCCAGTCCCTCGTAGGTCTTGCGCCCCAGCACCATCGCGTCCGCTGCCAGGAACTGCTCAAGGGAGACCTGGTTGCTGTCGGCGTCCAGCACCAGCCAACCATCAGGCTCCGGTACCGGCGCCTCGAAAGCGCCGTTGACGCTCATGGAGTTGTTGATCACCAGTCGTCCCATCGGAGGCCTCCTTGTCGTCGAGCGGGTGGGACCACGCCCTGTGCAGGTTCGAACGACGCCCAACGACCCTATCGCCGCCCCAAGTGAAGGGCATGGGTCGACCTCACGAGACTCATCGTTTCAGTCCATCAGGTGGCCGGTCCGGCTGGCCCGGAACAGGGGAGGGGGGTCGGGGACGCCATCGAGCTCCGCGTCGCCGATCGCCTCGAACCCGAAGGCCGCGTCCGCGGACGCCCGCGCGACGGTCTCGCTGACGAGGACCTCGCCCGGGCCCGCCACGTCCGCGATCCGCGACGCGAGGTTGACCGTCTGGCCGAAGACGTCCAGGTCGCGCTCGATCACGCGTCCGGCGTGGACGCCGGCGTGCGACGAGAGCGCTCCCTCGCCGCTCATCGTCTCCACGAGGTCGAGCGCGGCATCCACGCCCGCGGTCGCATCGGTCAGGCGCAGCATCGCTCCGTCGCCGAGGAGCTTCACCAGTCGTCCCCGGTGCTTCCTCGCGGTGTCGTCCGCACGGCGTTGGAGCGATGCCGCGGCGTGGACCGCGGACTCGTCGCCGCGCTCCCGCGTGAGCGTCGTGAACCCCGAGAGGTCGACGAACACGATCGCGGGCGGGCTCGCCGGGGCGGGCGGAGGCGCGAGCCCTCGAGAAGCGAGGAACCGCTCGAAGCCCTCGACGATCCCGTTCACGCTCCGATGCTCGAGGTAGCGGGCACTCAGCCACGTGAACATCTCCGGGACCAGGTTCGTCACCCGCATGAACGAGATGCGGACGTCGTCCGGGAACTCCTCGAGCTCGCCGCGGAACAACCGCTGTCGCACCGGCTCCGCGATCTGCTCGTCCACGAGATCCGCCCACCCGAGCATCGCCGCTCGCGCTCCCTGCGCCAGCAATCGCGCGGAGCGGATCGGCGCGTCCTCGTCGGGGGCCTGCCGCCACACCTGGAGGAAGCGCTCGAACAGGGCCTCCTCGTCGACGTGGATCGGCGAGGCCGGGTCGGGCTTCGGCAGCCCCATCACCTCGTAGACCGCGGGCAGGAGCTCGGCGCCCGGGCCGGCGTTCGTCTGGAACTCAGCGAACGTGCGCTCGGATCTCGGACCCGGTCGGTAGGGCAGGTACTCGTCGGTGCGCTGGAACGACAGGAACCCGTCCGCGACAGCGCGTTCGATCGTCTCGGCTGGGAGTCCGCTCTCCAGGAGCGCGGAGACCATCTTCGAGGCGAGCACGTCGCCGAACGAGAACCGGCCGTCGGTGTCCGGGGTTAGCAGACCGATGTCGCTGAGCCACCGCACCCGCTCCTCGGGGCAGCCGGCCTCGCTGGCGATCTCGGCGGCGGAGTAGCGGCGAGGCACGCTCGGCATCCTAGGCCAGCCCCAGGATCGCATGAGGGCGCACGACCGGCACCCGCGACCGACTCGGCTCAGACGTGAGCGAGCACCGCGTCCAGCGGGCGCGGAGTCTCCGCGAGGTCGAGCGCGTCGACCAGCTGGGGCGCGTAGTCGATCTTGCGGCTCGCGTTTCCGAGGAAGCGCCTGAGTTGCTGTTCGGTGGGCCGGCCGCGCCACTCCGGTTGCTTCTGGAGGGTCCGGAACGGCCCGAGCTCATCCCGCTCCTCCACGATCTCCATCACCCGGTCGGCGCCGAGGGCGCGGATCAGCTCGTCCTCGAGGTCCTCGCTGCTCGCGTGGAACCCGAGCCGCTCCAACTCGCGACGAGAACGGACGGATCCGAACCCCGCTCGCTCGAGTCCGCGACGGACAGCGGCCTCCTCCGCCGCGTCGTACAAGCCCGCCACGGCGACGTGGGATCCACGCGAGCCGAACTGATCGAGGAACCGCCCGATGTTGCCCGCTCCGCCCATGGCGACCACCGTGATGCCGTCGGCGGTCAGGACGCGTCCCCGCCGTGCGGCGAGGGCCTCGAGCGCACGTCGGTCGCTGACTCCCTCGACGAGGATGACGGCGCGCGGGATCCTCGTCTCTCGCTGCTCGATCGCCCTGCTCGTCGATCCGCTCATGGAGGCAGCATCCCATCACGAACCGCCGCAGGGTTGATCGTGATTCACGTCCCCACGATCACGCCCTCCATCCCGCCGTGGATCGAGCATCGGAACGGCGTGTCTCCGTCGGGGACGGTGAGGGTGGCGGTCGCGACCTCTCCGGGCTCGATGGGGCCTGTGCCCAGCTCGAGCGACTCCACCGTGAAGTCGTGCGTGGTACCGCCCTCGTTCGTGACCTCGATCTCAGCCTCCCCCCCGGCTGGGAGCTCCAGCCTGGCGGACTCGAACACGTTGTCCCGGGCGACCACGTGCACGGCGTCCGGTCCGCCGGGTTCCGCGTGCACGTCGCCCGAAGCCTCGGCGCCGCAGGCGACGAGCATCACGACCGCGGCGATCGCGGCCACTCGTCCGATCGATCTCATCCGTCGTGTCATGACTCACTCCTCTCGTGGTTCATCGGGCGCCCGACCGCGTCGCGAGCCGGCGAGCCCGGTAGTTGTTCCGGGTGGCGAGTGCGCCGGCGATCAGGGCGGTGACGACCCCGATCACCTGGATTGCCTGACCGACGGCCACGCTGGTCCCGGCCTCACCCCTCAGGTTGCTGAGCCCGGTCGGACTGATCAGGAAGCCCACCGTCACGAAGAGCCCGAGGAACGCCCCGACGGCCGGTGTCCACGTTCGCCGCGTGAGCGCGACGACGATGGCCCCGACACCGAGGATCGGGATCCCGGGCGGCGGAAAGACCGGGAAGTCCACTCCCGACGCCCAGAGGATGACGATCCCGACCGCGCCGACCACGAGTCCGACGATCGTCAGCGTTCGAAGTCTCGAGGTTCCTGCCGTGCTCATGCCATCCGTCATCTCGGGCACCTCCTCTTTGTCGCTCCGAGACCATCGTCTGGCACGCGGGCGTCCGCGACGTCGGCCTCCGGGATGCTTCGGGCGTACATCGGTGGGCGTACTCGACGGCGATCGCGCGAGCTGATCGCTGGCGCTCGACGGCGTCAGTCGTACCGGCGGATCAGCGCGACGCCGATCCGGTTGCGCGCGGCGTCGGGTCCTCGGTCACGTCGATCCCGGGCGACGCGCGCAGAGCCGGACGTGAGCGTCATCAGCGTCGTCAGCATCCGGACGGTGGTCGACTTGCCGGCTCCGTTGGGCCCGAGGAACCCGAAGATCTCTCCCTGGCGGACGTGGAGGTCGACGCCCCGCACCGCCTCCACATCCCCGCCGCGGCCCGTGTAGTGCTTGACGAGCTGCTCTGCCTCGATCGCGTACGTCATGAGCCGCACACCCTATCCGGCAGGACCGACGCCGAGAGCCCTCTCACTGGCCAGACGCCTCTTCGAGTACCGGCTCGTCCGGTAGCGTTTCGAATGCCGCCCTGGTCGAGGAGGGACGAGATGACCGAGCATCGGATCGGAACGCGTGAGGAATGGCAGGCGGCTCGAGACGAGCTGCTGCGCCTCGAGAAAGAGCACACGCGGATAAGCGACGAACTCGCCCGGAAGCGACGGGAGCTCCCATGGGTTCTCGTCGAGAAGGAGTACCGCTTCGACACCGGCGCCGGCACCCGGACGCTCGTCGAGCTGTTCGACGGTCGCTCGCAGCTCCTCGTCTATCACTTCATGTTCGGTCCCAGCTACGAGTCCGGCTGCCCGACGTGCTCGTCGTCGGCCGACGCCGTCAACGCCGTGCTGCCCCACCTCCACGCGCGCGACGTGACGATGCTCTACGTCTCACGGGCGCCGATCGACAAGCTCCTCGCGTACGAGGACCGGATGGGTTGGATCTTCCCGTGGGTCTCGTGCGGGAACAACGACTTCAACTTCGACCTCGGCTTCTCCTACACCGACGAGCAGGTGCGTGAGTTCGCCGGACCGATGCTCGACGGCGACCCCCCGGCGGGCGTCGAGGCCAACGCGGCCGCCAGCGGGACGGACATCCCCGGCTACCTGACGGAGGGACCGGGCTTCAGCGCGTTCGTCAAGGACGACGGCGTCGTCTACCAGACGTACTCGACCCAGGCGCGGGGCCTCGAGTTCCTGATGGGCTACTACCCGATCCTCGATCGGGCGCCGAAGGGACGCGACGAGGGCGACGGGGTGCCCTGGCTCCGCCGGCACGACGAGTACTAGCTCGTCACGCTCACCGATCGCGTGCCGGCTGATACGCCAGCTACTCGAGCTCAGACGCGGCACCCTAGCGGCGGGTCGGCGCCGCGGATCAGCTGCTCGCCGTCGTCACCGGGTGACGGAGTGGAGGGGGACGGGCTCGGACACGCCCTTCAGCTCGACCGCCCCGATCGGCTCGAAGGCGATCCCGTCCGCGACTACGCGATCCACGATCTCTTGCGTGACGAGCACCTGGCCCGGCGCCGCCTGTTCCCCGATCCTCGCCGCGAGGTTGACGGTCCGCCCGAAGTAGTCGCCCCCCTGGAAGACGACCGGCCCCGTGTGCAGGCCGATGTGCGCAGGCGGCAGGTCCGCGTTCGAGACCGCATCGAGCATCTCCAACGCGGCGACGACACCACCGGTCGGCTCACGGAAGTGGAACATCACGCCGTCACCCAACCACTTCACGACCTTGCCGCCGTGGCGCTCGGCCGGCCGCTCGACCAGCGGCGTCAGCCGTGCCGCCAGCTCCGCCGCCGCCTCGTCACCCCGCTCCTCCGTGAGCCGTGTGTACCCGGCGATGTCGAGGAAGCAGATCGCCGGCGACGTCGCGATCTTGCTGCGGAGCCCTGCGCGGTCGAGTGCTTCCTCGACCTCTTCGAACAGGTTCTCGTTCCACGTGTGCTCCTGGTTGGCGTGGTAGATCGCCAGCATCGCTTGCTCGGCGAGCGAGGTGACCTCTCCGCCGAGCTCCGCCGCCGTTCGCAGGAATTCCGTCATGCTCATCCCTGAGGCGAGGCTCGGCTGGGTGATCTGGGTGCGCCACCAGTCCGCCTCGGTCTCGGTGATCCGACGAAGAGCGTCGCCGTAGACGCGGAGCATCCGTTCGAGGACGACAGGGTCGAATCCCATCGACAGCTGCCGCCTGATGAGCGGCACGACCTGGAGCTCGTCCTCCCGCACCTGGTCGTCGGCGTCCGCCTGGGCGAGGCCCACGGCCTCCCGGACGACCAGCAGGAGCTCCAGAGGGATACCCTCCTCCGAGCTGACCTCCCGGAACGACCTCGACGTCAGGCGAGCGAAGCGGTCGTAGACGGGGTGTTCGAGGAACTCGAACGAGAGCTCGCCGCGTTCGGTCGCCTCCACGAGCGCGTCGATCGGGAGCCCGGCTCGCTCCAGGCCCTGGTAGAGCCGCGCTCGCCTCGCGTCACCGTCCGTGAACGTGCCGTCGGCGGCGGGAGCGAGCACCCCGACATCGATCAGCCTGGTCACGTAGTCCAGGTCGACGCCCGCCCGCTCCGCGACCTCCGACTTCGAGATCCCGCCCACCGGCAGAACCTAGCCCATGGCCACGCGATGCGACGGATCTCGCCGGTCCTCTCGCGCAGGTGGAGGATCCAGGGATCTGAGCGACCACCTCAGCTCTCGGCGAGCACCTCGCGCAGCTCGGCCGAGGCCTTGCTCGGTGACTCCCAGCCGAGGCTGTCGTAGCTTCCGACCGGACCACCTAGGGACCGAGACGCACGACGAAGCAAGGAGGTGGAGTGCATGGCTCAGACGTCGCTGCTCCGTCCGGAAGGACTCGTGCAGTCTCCCGTCTTCACGCATGTCGCGGTGGTGCCGCCGGGTGCGACGACCGTCTACATCGGCGGCCAGAACGCCGTCGACGGCGACGGGACGCTCGTCGGCGGTGACGACATCGCCGCGCAGACGCAACAGGTGATGACGAACCTGCACGTCGCGCTGGCGGCCGCAGACGCGAGCGTCCAGGATCTGGTGATGATGACGATCCTGCTGGTCGAAGGCGCCGACCTCGCGGCGGCCTATCCGGTCGCGGCCGCCGAGTTGGCGGGGGCGGCGCCGCCGGTCGTCGCCGCGCGGGTGGCTGGGCTGGCCGTGCTGGGTGCGCTCCTCGAGGTCAGCGCGGTCGCGGCGATCCGTTCGTGAGCGCCGGTCGTGCACGAAGGAGGTCGGTGAGCGATGCCGAAGGTCCAGGGCCTGTCGAAGGCCGAGGCGAACTACCGCAAGGCCGAGAACCCGACGTTCAGCTGCCACGAGTGCGCGTTCATGCTCCCGCGGCTGGCGATCGGCGGGTGCCGCTACGTGCGTGGCGTGATCCACGCTGAAGACACCTGTGACGAGTTCAAGCCGAGGGGCGGTGCGGGGAGCCCGCGAGCCTAGTCGCGCTCGCGCGCGCGCCGGTTTGGCGGCGGCGGATACCGGGCAGGGAGAGGTCATGACGAAGGTTCTGTTGGAGATGAGCATGTCCCTGGACGGCTATGTGACCGGCCCCGACGTCAGCCCGGACGAACCGATGGGGCGCGGAGGCGAGCAGCTGCACGAGTGGATGTTCGAGGGCGGCCGTTCCCCGGCGGAGTCCGAGCAGTACGAGATCGATCACTTCCGCGGCATCGGGGCCGTGATCGTCGGTCGCCGTATGGCTGACCTCGGCATCGTCCATTGGGGCGAGGAGCCCACCTTCCACGCCCCGGTCTTCGTCGTCACGACCCGTCCGGCCGAAACCATCGTCAAGGCGGGAGGCACGTCCTACACGTTCGTGACCCGCGGGATCGAGGACGTGCTCCGTCAAGCTCGTGAAGCCGCCGGCTCGGACGACGTCATCGTCAACGGAGGCGCGCAGATCGCGCGCCAGTACCTCCGAGCGAGCGCGATCGACGAGCTGCGCCTGCATCTGGTGCCCGCGATCCTGGGTGCCGGCACTCGCCTGTTCGACGACGCACCGTCGCCGAGCGTCTCCTTGCGACCCATCGAGGTCACGTGTGATCCGCGAGCGACGCACCTCACCTACGACGTCGTCCGCTGAAGGGTGGTGCTCATCGGTCGGTCTGCCACCGAACCGCCGAGAGGGAGTGCTTGCCGGAGAGGCCTGAGCTCGACGTCGGTGGGATGGTGAACCAGAACAGCCCGTAGCCTTCCGTTAGGGTCGAGTCGATCGTGACCGCCGAGGCTTTCCGGATCGATGTGCCCGACAGCGTGCTCCAGGATCATCGCGAGCGCCTGCACGCCGCGCGGTGGCCCGAGCCCGAGACCGTCGACGACTGGTCCCAGGGCGTTCCGCTCGAGTACCTGCGTGACCTCTGCGGGACCTGGGCGGATGACTACGACTGGCGAGCGACCGAGCGGCGGCTGAACGCGGTCCCGCAACTCCGCGTGGTGATCGACGGGCTCGCGATCTACCTCCTGCACGCGCGGTCGCCGCACGAGGACGCTCTGCCGCTCGTCATGTCCCGCGCATGGCCGGGCTCGATCGTCGAGTTCCTGAGGGTGCTCGACCCGCTCACGGATGACGGCGCACGGCGGCGACGCCGCCGACGCCTTCCACGTGGTGTGCCCGTCGCTCCCGGGGTTCGGGTACGCGACAAGCCGACGCGGACCGGCTGGGGCATCGAGCGGATCGCCGAGGCCTGGATCAGCCTCATGGCGGCCCTCGGCTACGAGCGCTACGGCGCGCAGGGGAGCGACTGGGGAACGAGCATCAGCGCGCTCGTCGGCCAGTGGGACCGCGAGCATGACGTGGGGATCCATCTCACACCACCCCTCGCGCCGCCCGACCCGGCGACCCTCGATGAGCTCACGGAGCGGGAGCGGGCGGCGCTCGCCTCCCTCGAGCACGCGGCCGAGTGGGAGTCCGGCTATTCGCGCGAGCAGGCGACGCGCCCCCAGACGATCGGGTACGCGCTCGTGGACTCGCCGGTCGCCCTCGCCGCGTGGATCATCGAGAAGTTCTGGGCCTGGACCGACCACGACGGGGAGCTGGAGGGCGTCCTCACACGCACCGAGCTGCTCGACAACCTGATGCTGTATTGGCTTCCGGGCGCCGGCGCCTCCTCCGCGCGCCTGTACTGGGAGAGCATCCGCCGCGTCGATCGATGGATCTCTGGGGACGCGATCGACCCGGTCGACGTCCCCGCCAGCTGCTCGATCTTCCCGAAGGAGCTGCAGCGCCCGTCGCGCCGGTGGGCGGAGCGAAGATTCATCGACATCCGGTACTGGAACGAGCCCGAGCGAGGTGGGCACTTCGCTGCCTTCGAGCAGCCGGAGCTGTTCGTCGAGGAAGTGCGGACGTTCTTCCGGCTCGTCCGTTGAGCGCGGGAACGATGATCCTCACTCGGCGAGACGTGTAGGTTCGGCGCGAGGCGCGGCCCTCGAGCGTCGCAAGAGGGACCACGATTCGTGTGAGGAGGGGAGCGATGAAGAAGGCGGCCAGCGTCGACGGATATCTTGCCGATCTCCCGGAGGACGCTCGAGCGACGCTCGAGAAGATCCGGGCCGCGATGCGAGGCGCCGCCCCCGGAGCCGAGGAGAAGATCGGTTACGGAATGCCCGGCTTCTACCTACGTGGCCATCCACTCGCGTACTACGCCGCATTCAAGGAGCATTGCAGCCCCTTCCCGGCGAGCGCAGCGGTGATCGAGCGGTTCGCGGACGAGCTGAGCCGCTACGAGGTCGCGAAGGGGACGATCCGGTTCCCGATCGGCAAGCCGCCCCCGACCGCTCTCGTCAGGAAGATCGTCAAGGCGCGGATCGAGGAGAACGACGCGAAGTACGGCCGGTAGGAGGCGGGCCTTGGTCTCGTCGTCGCGTGACCTGCCTCCCGACGCGCGAGGCAAGGAGCAGAACGATGACGGATCACACGGTCGGAACGCGTGAGGAGTGGCTCGCCATGAGCGAGCTCTTCGACCGTGAAGACGTTGGGCTTCCACGCGCGCTTACTCAGCCAACTCGTCGCGTCCGATACACCGACACCGGTGTCGAGACGCCCTTCAGCGTCGCCTCCTCAACGAGGTTGAAGCGGAGGTCCTTCGGGACCGGGTCGGGCAGGGCCTTCGCTGTCACGAGGACCTCGCCTGGCGAAGCTCGATCGGACACTCGAGCGGCGACGTTCACCGTGCGTCCGAAGTAGTCGCCATCTCTGTACACGACCGGCCCAGCGTTGATGCCGGCGTGCGCTGGCGGCAACCCGACCGAAGCGATCTGAGCGACGAGTTCGATGGTTCCACGCACCGCGGCGAGCGGGTCGGGGAAATGGTTCATCGCCCCGTCACCCAGGAACTTGACCACCCGACCGCCGGCTCCGATCGTGACGCGCCGAGCCACCTCGGTGAACCGGTCGGCGATGTCGGCGGCCGACGCGTCACCTTCCCGTTCGGTGATCGACGTGTAGCCGGAGAGATCGACGAAGGCGATCCCGGGAGCCGTCCTCCCTCCCGTCCGCGCGAGCCCCGCCCGGTCGAGCGCCACCTCGATGTTCTCGATCACGTCCTCGAGCAGGTAGTGATCCAGGTGACGTCGGTATCCCACGTCGACGGCCCTCCGTGCGAGCGGCAGCAGCCGGCGACCGGTCGCCGTGGTCGTCGGGGCGAAATCGGGCTGGCGCACGCCGGACGCGAGGAGCGGCTCGTCGATGCTCGAGCGGAACCAGCGGATCTGCGACTCCGCGATCCGCCTGAGGTTCTCGCCGAAGTACCGGATGGCCGCGATGGTCCGATCCTCGTCACGGCCGAGGGCGTCGTGCGCCTCGGCGACGACGGTGAGCATCTCGAGGTCGTCCTCGCGAAGCCGGTCGGCGGACGCCGGGGCGGCGATCGACCAGACCGCGTACGCGCGTTCGACCAGGCTCATCGGCAGGTCGAGCATCCGCCCGGCGTCCTCGAGGGTCACGTCGGAGACCGGCGCCGGATCGCTGAACAGGGCATCGACCCACCGGAACGTGTATCCACCCTCCGCGATGATCCTGCCGAGGTGTTCCGGCGGCGTCCCGGCGCGATCCAGCGCTTCCGTCACGCGGACGCGCTGGATGTCCGCGGGCCGGAAGCGCTCGCCCGCCGGTTCGAGGATGCCGAGCTCGACGAATCGATGGATCCGCGCCTCGCTGGCCCCCGCCTCGCGAGCGAGCACCTCTGCGGAGAGCGACCGGATCACCTCGGGCGGCATCCAGCCATCCTAGGAGGAGCCATCGGGGACGACGGCGTCTCGCCTCCCCCGCTGCCTAGGCTCGGGCAGTGGAGTTCTCGGGGCGACCCTTCAACACCCTCGTCCTGCTCTTCGTCGCGTCGACGCTGTTCGCGGTCGGGCTCGGAACGACGGGGGAGATGCTTCGCCGAACCGTCGGCAACCGGCGGCTCCTACTCGCCGCCCTGGCCGTGAACCTCGGGGCGATCCCTCTGCTCGGATGGGGCCTCGCCGAGCTGCTGGCCCCGAGCCGGGCGACGTTCATCGCGCTGGTGCTCGCCGGGGCCTCGCCGGGTGGGCCGTTCGGGGCCAAGCTCGCCCAGATCCAAGGGGGCGATGCCGTAGCGGGGACCGCGACGATGGCGATCCTCGCCGTGCTCGGCAGCGTGTGCGTTCCGGTCATCGTCGCGCTCATCCTGTCGACCGCTCGGGTGGGAGGCGTCGACGACATCACGATCGAGGTCGCCCCGCTGATCGCCCGGATCGTGGTCTCCCAGGTCGTCCCGTTCTTCGTCGGGATGACGGTCCGGGCGACGTCGCCTCGGATCGCCGCCCGCCTGCAGCGGTGGGCGTTGCTGTTCTCCACCGTTTCGTCCTGATCCTGTTGGCCTGGATCCTGATCGAGGGGTACGGGGATGTCGTTCGGTTGCCCGTCGCGTTCCTTGTCGCGTCGATCGCGCTCACCACTCTGGCCGTCACGGCCGGGTCGCTGCTTGCCCCCGGTCCCGCGACACTCAAGACCACCGCGGGCGCCGTCGCCGGCGTGCGCAACGCCGCTCCGATGCTCGCGGTGATCGGGGCGGAGTTCGCGGACGAGCCGGGGATCTTCGCGGCCGTCGCGGCGATCGTGCTGGTGGAGCTGCTGCTCCAGCTCCCGTGGAACCTCTGGCTCGCCCGGCGTCGGGCCTCGCTCGTTCGACGCGGGTGATCCTCACGTCGCGGCGGCCGCGGTGGCTCCTATCGCGATGGGGGACCGCGCGGTGACGGCGCGGAGACGGCGCACGTCGTCGCGGGCGCCGCGCACATCCACGCCGAGCGTTCGTGCGTCGGCGGCGCCCGTGAGGAACCGCAGGACCTGCTCGGACTGGCCCTCCACCTCGACCTCCGCCCCGTCCGGCGGAGCCCCGAGGTTCATGTCGAGCCCCTCAGGGCGCACCTCGAGGGTCGCGGGCTCGCCGCCAGTCTCGACCAGCACGGTCAGAGGAGCGAGGTCCGAGACGTCGACGCCGGTGAAGATGATCCGCACCGGCAGCGCCAGCCATTGGGTGCGGAACTCGTCGTGGCCCTGGCCGGTCTCGAGCAGCGGGGCTCCCCACGAAACGAGCTCTCGCACCGCCTGTCGGAGCTCGAGGCCCCTGGGGGCGAGGCGATACACGGCGGCCCGGACCGGCGGAGGCGCTTCGTACGACTCGATCACGCCGGCGGCCTCGAGGTGCCTCAGCCGGCCCGCGAGGAGGTTCGTGGCGATCCCGGGCAGGGCGTCGCGCAGATCCGAGTAGCGGGAGTCCCGGGCGAAGAGCTCCCGGACGATCAGGAGCGTCCACCGGTCGCCGACGACGTCGAGCGCCCGGGCGAGCGCGCAGAACTGGCCGTAGGAACGCACGCGGAAATCATATCAGAACTTGACAAAGAAAAGTGACTACTTTAGGTTCGGGTCTACGTTCGCGGGCGGTTACCAGAGAAGCGTCGAGGAGGTCCGCAACCGATGTGGACCGACCCCGTAGCGGCACACGACCGGAAGGAGCGAGCGATGTACGACCTGCCGAGTTACATCTGGATCTTCGTCGGGATCGGGGTGATCGGGATTCCGGCCACCACTTCCTTCATGCTCTATCGCGGTGCCATCGCGACGGGATCCAGCCGGCGGACCGCGACCTGGCTCGCCGCCGGCGCGGCGTACGTGCTGGCGGGCTGGCTGGTCGTCAGTGGTCTCCTGGCCGGGGCCGGCATCTATCACGCGGAATCGGGGGAGTCCACGGCGTGGTTCGGGATCGCGTTCGCCGGGGCCCTCGGCGGCATGCTTCTGGCGACCAGGGTTCCCATCGTCCGTCGGAGCCTCGCCGCACCGGGGATGCTGCCGCTCCTCACCCTCCCGCACACGCTGCGGGTCGTGGGCGTGGCGTTCGTCCTCGTGATGGCGCTGGGCGACCTGCCGTGGATCTTCGCGCTGCCAGCGGGCCTCGGCGACATCGCGATCGGGCTGTCGGCGCCGTTCGTCGCGCGGGCGCTGGTCCAAGAGGAGGGGCTCGAGCGCGCGGTCCGGTTCAACGTGCTGGGCATCGTGGACCTGGTCGTTGCGCTGACGATCGGCTTCCTCGCCGGCCTGGGGCCGTTCGGCCTGGACGTCACCCCGACCACCGAGCCGCTGGCGGTGCTCCCGCTCGCGCTGGTGCCGACCGTCGCGGTCCCGACGGCGCTCGCGCTCCACGTCGTCTCCCTCGCCAGACTTCGGGAGACGCTCCGAGACAAGCGGATGGTTCAACGGATCCTGGCCGAGCGCTCGTCGGTCGACATCACGAGCTGAAGCAGGAGGTGCGAACGGTGGACCTCTACGAGTCCCTGAAGACGATCCACATGATCGCGGGGGCCGGGCTGTTCGCCTCGCTCGGCTTCCAGGCGTTCGTCGTGCGCGGCCTGCGGCGAGTCGGTGAGGTGAGCGTGGCTCGGCGAGCGTTCGGCCGGCTAGGGACCGGCGTCCGCGCGGGACTCGTCGCGAGCGCCGCGATCCTGATCCCGGGGGTGTGGATGATGGCGCAGCGGTGGGGAGGCGCCCCGTGGATCGTGGCCGCGTTGGTTGGGGTCGCGGGCATGGTCGTCGTCGCGATCCGCGCCCGCCCGACGATGGCCCGTCTCGACGCGGCGCTCCGCGAGCCGTCCGATCGGCTCCCCGAAGCGCTCGATGCCGTGGCGAGCGGACGCCCGGTGCAGGCCCTCTGGCTGCAGAGCACGATCGCGATTGGGATCGGGATCCTGATGTTCGCGAAGCCGGGATGGCTCGGTTCGATCACGATCCTGGCGGTCGCGATCGCCGTCGGTCTCCTGAAGGCCTTCAGGGCGATCAAGCGGTCGTCGGGAGAACGTCCTGTCGGACTCCGTTGGCTGCACGCGGACGAGGCCGTTCCCGATCGCCGGCCGGCGGCGTGAGGACGCGATCTGGCGGAAGGAGACGCACGGCACCTGGGTCAGCGTGCGGATGAGGCGACCTCCGTAAGGGATCTGCAACGTGTCGGGTGCATCATGGGCAGCGTGCGGGAGCAACCGATCTTGGTCGTGGACGACGAGCCCATGGTGCGCGAGGTCCTGAGCCGCTACCTGGCGATGGACGGCTTCGAGGTCGTGGCCGCTGCCGACGGCGAGGAGGCCCTGGCCCACTTCACCGGCTCGGCGCCCGCGCTCGTGCTCCTCGATCTGATGCTGCCGAAGGTCGACGGCTACGAGGTGTTCCGTCGGATCCGCGACCAGGGGAGTGGGACGCCGGTGATCATGCTCACCGCACGGGGGGAGGAGATGGACCGGGTCGTCGGTCTCGAACTGGGCGCCGACGACTACGTCGCGAAGCCCTTCTCGCCGCGTGAGGTGGTCGCGCGGGTCCGAGCCGTGCTTCGTCGATCGGGCGTCAACCCGTCGCGCGCAACGATCCTGGACCTCGGAAGGATCCGGATCGACACCGGACGGCGAGAGGTCCTCGTCGAAGGGACGCCGGTCCGGTTGACCCGGATCGAGTTCGACCTCCTGGCCTTCATGGCGTCACGACCGGGCACGACGTTCACCCGCGCACAGCTGCTCGAGGGTGTGTGGGATTTCGCCTGGGATGGGGACAGCGCCACGGTGACCGTCCATGTCCGCCGGATCCGGCAGAAGATCGAGGTGGTTCCTTCGGCACCGAGACACCTGCTGACGGTATGGGGCGTCGGATACCGGTTCGAGCCGTGAGGTCGCTCCGCACGCTCTCGCTGGTCGCGATCGTGGCCGTCACCGGCGGGGTTGCCTCGCTGGTCGTGGGGTTCGTGATGGGGATGCCCGGGAGCGAGCTGCTGCATCTCGCCGCGTACCTGCTGCCGGCGGCCGTCGCCACGATCGCCGCCGCGACGCTCGCCGGACCGCTGCTGGATCGGGCTCCGCTCAGGCAGCGGTTCGTCGCCGTGGCTGTGGTCTCCGCCGCCGTGTCGATCACGAACGTCGTGGTGCTGGCGATGCTGATGTTCGTCGAGGAACACGACGCGACGCTGGTCGCGGTCCTCCTCCTGTTTGCGATCGGAGCCGGCGTCGCCGCAGCGCTCGTGGTGGCGAGGCGGGCAGGCGACGCGATCCGGTCGGTCGAGACGACCGCCCGCCGTCTGGGGACCGGTGATCTGGACGCGCGCACAGGCCCGGTCGATGCGGGGCCCGAGCTCGACACGCTGGCGGCGACCCTCGACGAGATGGCGGATCGATTGCGGCGCGCGCAGGAACGCGAAGGGGAAGCGGATCGGATGCGACGCGATCTGATCACGACGGTCTCTCACGACCTCCGCACCCCGCTCGCGTCGCTCCGCGCGATGACCGAGGCCATCGAGGACAGCGTGATCGACGACCCGCCGACCCTCCGTCGCTACATGGCCGAGATGCGCCGATCCGTCGGTCAGCTGGGGGCGATGGTGGACGACCTGTTCGAGCTGACCCAGCTGGACGCCGGCGTGATCGTGTCGGATGGCCGACGGTCCCCACTGGGCGAGCTCGTCGACGAGGCGATGTCGTCCGTCGAGCTCCAGGCTCGGGACAAGGGCGTGACCGTGGTCTCCGACCTCACCGGCACCGGGGAGGCGATGTGCTCCCCGAGGGTCGTACGCGTGCTCCAGAACCTCCTCGTGAACGCCGTACGCCATACGCCCGCCGACGGGACGATCCGCGTCGAAGCCGAGCTGATCCCGGGTCGTGTCCTCATCGCGGTGGAGGACAGCGGCGAGGGGCTCGCGCCCGAGGACGTGCCCCGCATCTTCGATCTGTTCTTCCGCGCGGATCCTGCGAGGAGCGGGCCGGGAGCTGGCCTGGGCCTCGCCCTGGCGAAGCGGATCGTCGAGGCGCTCGATGGGCGCATCTCGGCGCAGCCCGGCGCGCACGCGGGCGCGCGCTTCGTGGTCGAG
>JBOGVD010000036.1:0-14240 GCA_050696355.1 Actinomycetota bacterium | reverse complement strand
CCTCCGGCGCGCCGGCCCCTCGGACCTGCGAGATGCGATCCGCAGCCCTAGAAGTCCATGTCGCCGCCGCCGGGCATGGCGGGAGCGGCCTTCTCCTTCTCGGGCTTCTCGGCGACCACGGCCTCCGTGGTGAGGAACAGCGCCGCGATGCTCGCGGCGTTCTGCAGCGCCGAACGGGTGACCTTGGCGGGATCGACGACGCCGAACGTGTACATGTCCCCGTACTCGCCCGTGGCCGCGTTCAGGCCCTGACCGGGGTCCATCGAGCGGAGCTTCTCGACCACGACGCCGCCCTCGAGGCCGGCGTTGAAGGCGATCTGCTTCACCGGCTCCTCCAGCGCCCGCCGGACGATCGTCGCGCCCGTGAGCTCGTCACCGTCGAGATCGACCTTGTCCAGCGCGCTCTGCGCGTTCAGGAGCGCGACGCCGCCGCCGGCGACGATGCCCTCTTCGACCGCGGCCTTCGTGGACTGCACCGCGTCCTCGATCCGGTGCTTCTTCTCCTTGAGCTCGACCTCGGTGGCGGCTCCGACCTTGATCACCGCGACGCCGCCGGACAGCTTGGCCAGCCGCTCCTGCAGCTTCTCGCGGTCGTAGTCCGAATCGGTCTTCTCGATCTCGGACTTGATCTGGTTGATCCGTCCCTTGATGTCGTCATCCTTGCCGCCACCCTCGACGATCGTCGTCTCGTCCTTGGTCACGACGACCTTCCGCGCCTGACCGAGGAGATCGAGGGTCGCGTTCTCGAGCTTCAGACCGACCTCTTCGGAGATGACCTGTCCGCCGGTGAGGATCGCGATGTCTTGGAGCATGGCCTTGCGGCGGTCGCCGAAGCCGGGAGCCTTGACGGCGACCGACTTGAACGTGCCGCGGACCTTGTTCACGACCAGGGTCGCGAGCGCCTCGCCCTCGACGTCCTCCGCGATGACGACGATCGGCTTGCCGCCCTGCATGACCTTCTCCAGGACCGGCAACAGGTCCTTCACCGCCGAGATCTTGGAGTTCGCGATCAGGATGTACGGGTCCTCGAAGACCGCCTCCATCCGCTCGGGGTCGGTGATGAAGTACATCGAGGTGTACCCCTTGTCGAAGCGCATCCCCTCGGTGAACTCGAGCTCCATGCCGAAGGTGTTCGATTCCTCGACGGTGATGACCCCGTCCTTGCCGACCTTGTCGACGGCCTCGGCGATCTTCTCGCCGATCTCGGGGTCGGCCGCGGAGATCGCCCCGACGTGCGCGATGTCGTCCTTGGAGTCGACTTCCTTGGCGGCGTTCTTGATGTTCTCGACGGCGAGCTCGACCGCCTTCTCGATGCCGCGCTTGATCGACATCGGGTTGGCGCCGGCCGCCACGTTGCGGAGCCCTTCCTTGACGATCGACTGGGCGAGGACGGTCGCCGTCGTGGTGCCGTCACCGGCCACGTCGTCGGTCTTCTTCGCGACCTCCTTGACGAGCTCCGCGCCGATCTTCTCGAGCGGGTCCTCGAGCTCGATCTCCTTGGCGATGGACACGCCGTCGTTCGTGATCGTCGGCGCCCCCCACTTCTTCTCGAGCACGACGTTGCGCCCCTTCGGGCCCAGCGTGATCTTCACGGCGTTGGCCAACTGATCCATGCCCCGCTCGAGCGCGCGTCGCGCGTCCTCGTCGAAGCTGATGAGCTTGGGAGCCATCCCCTCGTCCTCCTTCTCGTCCCTCGGGTGGTGCGGCGCCCCACGACGCCGTTCACAGGCGGGCTGCCCGACTGCTAGCACTCGGGCGCCCTGAGTGCTAAGGATTCTAGGGGCCTCGCCGCGCGAGTGGCAAGCCGGGGAGCTCCGCGGCATCCCCGCTCGAGGTCGCGAGCACCTATCCTCTGCGCCGATGAGCGCGCGCCCGAGCTGGACCCTCCGGTTCACGCACCCCACGATCGAGCAGGTGGCATGGGCGTCGGCGCGGCCCGACCGGGCGACGGCGGTCACGACCGAGGACGGCAGCTCGCAGGCGTGGGCGTGGGACCTGCAGGGCGGTGAGCGACGGCGCGTCTCCCACGGCGGCGTGGGCGCGGAGGAAGCCCACATCCTGCCCGACGGGTCGGGCGTCGTGTGGTGGTACGACGAGGTCGGCAACGAACGGGGTCGCTGGATGGTCACGCCCTTCGAGGGAGGCGAGGCGCGGCCGCTGCTCCGGGGCTTCCACGACGAGTGGATGATGGGGCTCTCGCTGATCGAGGGCGGCGTCGCCGTGGGGCTCGCCTCCGACGAGGACTACCACGTCTTCGTCGCCGTCGGGGAGGAGCCGGCGCGCCAGGTCTATCGGAACCCCGGACCCGCCGGCGTCGGGAGCGAGTGGCCGCAGGGCGGCGGCGGCCTCTCACCGGACGGGGCGCTCGTCTGCATCCATCACTCGGAGGACGGCGACATCGACCGGCAGGCGCTCCGGGTCCTGGACACCCGATCCGGGGAGACCGCCGGCGACCAGGTGGATCGGGGACTCCGGATGGCGGCGGTCGCCTGGTCCCCCGAGGCCGGGGCCCGCCGCCTCCTCTTCACGCACGAGCGCACGGGGATCGAGCGACCGGCGATCTGGGATCTCGCCACGCGCGAGCGCGTCGATCTCGCCCTGGAAGACGTGATCGGTCCGGCGCTCCCGCTCGGGTGGACCGCGGACGGCAGCCGCATCCTCGTCCACAACGATCCGGGGGAAGGGGTCAATCGCCTGCTCACCGTGGATCCTGCGACCGGTTCCGTCGACGAGGTCGTGTCGGAGGAAGGCACGATCCACGAGGCGGGCTTCCGGCCCGACGGGACCCTCTGGTACCGCCGAGACTCGAGCGTCGAGCCGCCGTCGGTCCGCAACGCCGGCGGGGCGACCGTTCTCCGGTTGCCGGTGGACCCGCCTCCTGTCGGCATCCGGAGCCGGTGGTCGTCGTGGACGAATCCGGCCGGCGACACGATCAACGGGTTCCTCACCACGCCGGCGGGCCCCGGTCCGTTCCCCACTATCGTCTCGATCCACGGCGGGCCCGAGTGGCACCACACCGACCTGTGGGACCCGGGTCTCCAGGCCTTCGTCGACGAGGGCTTCGCGGTCCTCCAGGTCAACTACCGTGGCTCCACCGGTCGCGGCAAGGCGTTCCGCGAGCAGCTGAAGGGCAACATCGGCTTCCCCGAGACGGAGGACATCGTGGCCGGCGTGGACCACGTCGTCGCCGCGGGGATCGCGGACCCGCAGGCGCTCTTCCTCGAAGGTTGGTCCTGGGGGGGCTATCTCACGACGCTGATCGCCGGGCTGCACCCGGATCGCTGGCGCGCGGGATGCGCCGGGATCCCGGTGGGCGACTACGTGGCGGCGCACTACGAGAGCGCGCCGACGCTCCGGGCCTGGGACGTCGCCACGATGGGCGGCTCGCCGATGGACCTTCCCGACCTGTACCGCGAGCGGAACCCGATGACCTACGTGGACCGGGTCCGGGCGCCGCTGCTGCTGATCGCGGGCGAGCACGACAGCCGGTGCCCCCTTGGGCAGGTGATGGTGTACGCCCACGCCCTGAAGTCGCGATCGCACGAGGTCGAGGTGCACCTGTACGGCGGCGGGCATCACGCCCTGCAGGTGGAAGAACGGATCGCGCACACGCGGATGACGATCGACTTCTTCAAGCGCCACCTCGCCGGCTAGTCACGACCGGCGACGTGGCTACTCCTCGGCCGGCGAGGTCTCCGACATCTCGCGGATCTGCTCCACGATCTCCGCGTTCGCGAGCGTGGTCACGTCCCCGAGCGCTCGACCGTGCGCGACGTCGCGCAGCAGTCGCCGCATGATCTTGCCCGAGCGTGTCTTGGGCAGGTCGGTCGTGAAGATGATGCCGTGGGGCCTGGCGATCTTCCCGATCTTGGCCGCGACGTGCTCGCGGAGTTCGTCGGCCATCGCGTCGTCACCCTCGTAGCCGGTCTTCAGGGTGACGAAGGCGACGATCGCCTCCCCGACGAGATCGTCGGGCCGCGAGACGACGGCGGATTCCGCGACCTTGTCGTTGTCCACGAGCGCGGACTCGATCTCGAACGTGGACAGTCGGTGGCCGGCGACGTTCATCACGTCGTCGATCCGGCCGAGGAGCCAGAAGTAGCCGTCCTCGTCACGCTTGGCGCCGTCCCCCGCGACGTAGATCTCCGGCCCGTACCTCGAGAAGTAGGTCTGAACGTACCGATCGGGATCGCCCCAGATGGTCCGCGAGATCGCGGGCCACGGCCGGGTGAGCACCAGGTAGCCGCCGCCGCCGAGCGGAACGCTCTGCCCTTCGTCGTCCACGATGTCCGCCCGGATCCCCGGGAAGGGAACGGTGGCCGAGCCCGGCTTCAGCACGGTGATCCCGGGGAGCGGGGTGATGAGGATCGCCCCGGTCTCCGTCTGCCACCACGTGTCGACCACCGGCGCGCGCTCGCCGCCGATCACCTTCCAGTACCAGACCCAGGCCTCCGGGTTGATCGGCTCGCCCACCGAGCCGAGGAGTCGGAGGGAGGAGAGGTCATGCTTCTCTGGGAACTCCGTGCCCCATCGCATGAACGCGCGGATCGCCGTCGGTGCCGTGTACAGGATCGTCGCGCGGTAGGTCTCGACGATCGACCACCAACGGTTCTTGTCGGGCCAGTCCGGAGCGCCCTCGTACATGATCCCTGTGGTGTGGTTCGCGAGTGGGCCGTAGACGATGTAGGAGTGACCGGTGACCCACCCGCAGTCCGCGGCGCACCAGAAGACGTCGTCGTCGCGGATGTCGAAGATCATGCGATGGGTCGCCGCGACCTGGGCGAGGTAGCCGCCGGTGGTGTGCACGATCCCCTTCGGCTTGCCCGTCGTGCCGCTCGTGTAGAGGAGGTAGAGGAGGTCCTCCGCGTCCATCTCCTCGGGAGTGCACGTCGTCGCCTGATCGGCCACGAGGTCGTGGTACCAGACGTCCCGGCCCGGGGTGAACGCGTGCTCGTTCTCGCACCGGCGGAGCGTGACCACGTGTTCGATGCTCGGACAGCTCTCGACGGCCTCGTCCGCGTTCGCCTTCAAGGGTACGACCTGCCCACGACGCCACGCGCCGTCGGCGGTGATCAACACCTTGGCCTCCGCGTCGTTGATGCGGTCGCGGAGCGAGTCGGCGCTGAACCCCCCGAACACGACCGAGTGGGGAGCACCGATCCGCGCGCACGCGAGCATCGCGATCGGCAACTCGGGCACCATGCCCAGGTAGATGTTCACCCGATCGCCCCTGCGCACGCCGATCGAGCGGAGACCGTTGGCGAGCCGACAGACCTCGTCGAGCAACTCGCGGTAGGTGATCGTGCGCGTGTCCCCCGGCTCGCCCTCCCAGTGGTAGGCGATCTTGTCTCCGCCCCCCGCCTCTACGTGCCGGTCGAGGCAGTTCACGGAGGCGTTCAGGGTCCCTCCGACGAACCACTTCACGAAAGGGGGGTCCCACTCCATGACCGTGTCCCACGGCCGGCTCCACTGGAGGCCTGCCGCCTGCTCTGCCCAGAATGCCTCCGGATCCTCGGCCGCCCGCTCGTAGATCGCCGGATCGGAGATGCCCGCCCGCTCAACGAAGCCGGGGGGTGGCGGGAAGACCCGGCGCTCCTCCAGGAGCGCGTCGATGTGCTGTTGAGGCTCGGTCACCGGTGCTCCCTCCTGCCTCTCGGGATGCCGCTCAGGCGCTCGGACGTCCAATCGTACGGGAGGGCGCCTGTGACGCGCGAGCCTGGGGGTGCTTGCATACATGGGAGGACAGAGCCACCATCGTGCTCGGAGCCGCCCATCGAGGCGGCTTCGGAGCACGATGGGGAAGGGAGGAACGGAGTGGCTCAGTACGAGGCGTATTGCGTGAAGTGCAAGGCGAAGCGCGAGTTCGAGGGGACGGTCGTCACCCTCAAGAACGGTCGGAACGCGGCGTCGGGGACCTGTCCCGTGTGCGGCACCAAGGTCATGCGGATCCTCGGCAAGGCAGACGCGGCAGCGTCCTAAGGGCGCGAGAGCAGCTGCTCGGGGCTGACGAGCACGGGCCCCGGACTCATCGAGCGGTGGCGGGCCGAGAGGTCCGCCACCGTCGTCTCTCGGAACACCGCTTGGACGGCTCTCGCGACGTCGGCCCAGAACCCTTGCAGCCCACACCGGGAGTCCTGGAAGCAGGTGTGGTCCGAGGGCTCGAGACAGAACATCGGGAAGAGCTGGCCTTCGATCGCGTCGGCGATCTCCGCCACCGTGATCTCTTCGGGCGGCCGAGCGAGCCGGCATCCACCTCCGCCACCCCGGAAGCTCTCCACGAGGCCCGCCTTCGACAGCGCGCCCAGCTGCTGCTCGAGGAACCGGACGGGGATCTGCTGGCGGGAGGCGATCTCCCGCGCCGGAACGAGCACGCCGGCGTGGGTGGCATCCGCCAGCTCGATCATGGCGCGCATCGCGTACTCGAGCTTCTGCGAAACCTTCAGCACGACGGCATCCTCCCGCCGACGAGCGTAGGAGGGGTGCCCTGCCCCGTCAACGCGCCCACCCCCCGATCACCCGGATTCCGGGTATCCAGGCGAGGGCCCTTCCGAACCGATGACTCAATCGATGTAGGTTGCCTGGGGCTCCCCCGGAAGGAGGACACGGATGGAACGGGTATTGGTCGTCGACGACGAGCCTGACGTCCTGTTGCTGTGCCGGCTCAATCTCCAGCAACGAGGCTACGAGCTGCTCGAGGCCGCCGAAGGGACCACGGCTCTCGAGCTGGCCCGTGACTCGCAACCCGACGTGATCGTACTGGACCTGATGCTGCCGGGGATCTCCGGCTACGAGGTCCTCGAGACCCTGCAGCGGGACGCGGTGACGTCGCACATCCCCGTGCTCGTGCTCACGGCCAAGTCCCTGCGGGCCGACCGCGATCGCTCCCACGGGCTCGGCGCCTCCGCGTTCCTGACGAAGCCGTTCCTGCCGAACGAGCTCTGCGACATGGTGGACTCGCTCACGAGCGCCCAGAGCGGGCGCTGAGCACGCGTCACGCCGCTCCGGCTTGATCCTCTCCCAGCACCACGACCACGTCGGCGGTCTCGGACACGACGTCGGCGATGGCCGCCGGCATGGGTTCGACCGAGACGCCGCCGAGATAGGTCTCGGAGAGCAGCCCCGCGTCGGCTCGGTTCTGGGCCGCGCTGTCGTCCCGGCGGAAGTACACGATGGAATCCACGACCGGCTTGTCCGGCGCATCGCCCGGCTCACCTGCCCGCAGGTAGTTCCCCTCCTCCTCCAGCAGGATCTGGAAGTCCCCGGCGAAGCCGGCCCGCGACGTGCCGTTCAGGACCTGCACGAGGACGCCCTCCTGGTTGGGAACGATCGACGCCCGCGGCGAGCGGGACGGTGAGGGGGTCTGAGACGGGGTGGGGGTCGACGGGCCCTCGGGAGCGGCGGCCGAGCCCCGGTCGGCGAAGCCGTTGGCGAGGACGGCGACCCCCCCGATGACGAGGGCGATCACGATGGCGAGCCGAGCGACCCCCGGATTCACGCGCTCATCCTACCGGCCCCGGTGCGCCTGCTGGTTCAGAGACGGAGTCCCAGCCCGGACGCCGTCCGGGTTCGCCGCCGGGCCTCCCGGACGCGGCGGAGCCGGCGGACCAGCATCGGATCGTAGGCGATCGCCTCCGGCCGATCGATGATCCTGTGCAACAGCTGGTGATACCGGGAGGGCGAGAATCCGAATCGCTCCCGGATCGCGCGCTCCTTCGTGACGGTGAGCTGCCACGCCTCCCGTTCGAAGTCCAGCACCTCTCGGGAGCGCTGATCCAGCGTGGGACCATCCCCTTCGCGCCGCCGCTCTGCCATGTCGCGAGGGTAGCCCGCACGGATCCAGGTTCAAGCATCGGTGCTCGGCTTCCGACACCGATGGAGTGGGAGGATGGGGGGGCGCAGGAAGGCCCTGGTCCATGGCACGAAGCGAAGACATCGACGACCGAGCCGCTCCTGCGGCCGACCTCCGCTTCGTCGCCCAGCTGAACATGCTGCACAGCATGGCCGCCACGATCGCAAGCCTGGACAACGTGTCCGAGATCGCGGCAGCGATCACGGAGGAGCTCCGAACGATCCTCGACTACCACAACTGTCGCGTCTACGTGATGCAGGACGACGGCATGACCCTGATGCCGGTCGCGTTCCGAGGCGAGATCTTCTACGAGTACGAACACGAAACGATGGAGGAGCTGATCACCCAGGTCGGCGAGGGCATCACCGGCTGGGTGGCGGAGCATCGGACCTCGCTGCTCACCCCCGACGCGAGGCTCGTCGAGTTCGCCGTTCAGATCCCCGACACGGACGACATCCTCGAGTCGATGCTCGCGGTCCCGATGACCGTCGGGGAGGCCGTCCAAGGGGTCATCGTCCTGTCGAGCCTCGGGTACGGCGCGTTCGACGAGGAGGACCAACGCCTGCTCGAGGTGCTCGCCTCTCACGCAGCGGTCGCGATCGTGAACGCGAAGCTGCTCCAAGCGGAGCGCGAGGCGGCGCAGACGTCGTCGGCGCTCCTGGGGCTGTCGAAGAGCCTCACGCGGGCTCGCTCGGTCGGCGACATCCTCCAGGGCTCGGTCGAGACCGTTCCCACGCTCATCGAGGCCGCGGCGGTCACCTTCCACGTTCGGGACGAAGAGAGCGGGGACTTCCGGCTCGCGCGGCTCCTCACCATCGAGCCCGAGGCGATCCGCGATCGTGCCGACATCGGCGACGTCCCCGCGTCCTTCGCCGCCTCGGTCGTGTTCGAGGACGAGGAACCCCTGATCTTCGCCGGCACCGACGAACGGATCGACGGGCAACCGTTCACGATCGTGAAGACCCGCCGCGACGTGCTCGTGGCGCCGGTCACCTGGGAACCGGACGGCGCCGGCACCCTCGCGGTGATCGGCCGGGAGGGCGAGGGGGTGTTCGGCGACCGCGAGGTCCGGTTGATCCGAGGCGTCGCCGATCTCACGTCCCTGGCGCTCGGCAACGCGCGGCGCATGTCGGAGCTGGAGCGCTTCCACGAGTTGGTGGCAGGCCTGGACGCCGCGTTCTGGGAGGCGTCGATCCCCACCCTCGAGTTCACGTTCGTGGCCGGCGCGGTGCGCGACCTCCTCGGCGCCGAGATCGGGTCCTGGCCTGGCGAGGATCGCGCCTGGGGTTCCCACATCGACCGGCGCGATCGTCAGGAGGCGATGGCAGGCCTCCGACGGGCGATCGAGAGCGGGGTGGGTGAGGCGCTGGAGTACCGGGTCGCGAGCGAGGACGACGGTTCGCCGCGCTGGATCCGGGATCTCATCCACGTGGTCCGTGGCCGCGGGAGCGCGCCGACGATCCTCCGTGGGCTGATGGTCGACATCACCGAGCGCAAGCGGGCGGAGCGGGCCCTGCGTGCGAGCGAGCGGAAGTACTCCGACGCCTTCAAGCGCGAACGGGAAGCAGCGCAACGCCTCCGGATGCTCGACGACATGAAGAACACCTTCCTGGAAGCCGTCTCACACGACCTCCGGACGCCCCTCACCTCGATCCTCGGGTCCGCCTTGACCCTCGAGCGGACCAAGCTGGATCTGCCGTCCGAGGACGCGCTCGACATGGTGGGTAGGATCGCGGCGAACGCGCGGAAGCTCGAGCGTCTGCTGTCGGATCTCCTCGACCTCGATCGCCTCCAGCGCGGCATCGTCTCTCCGAAGCGTCGGGCGACCGACCTGGAGGAGTTCGTCCGACGAGCCGTGGAGGAGATGGACACACAGGATCGCAGGATCGAGCTGGACGTCCGGACCGGGAGCGTGCAGATCGATCAGGCCAAGACCGAGCGGATCCTCGAGAACCTCGTGTCCAACAGCCTGCGCCACACACCGCAGGACGCGCAGATCTGGGTCCGCGCGCGGCCGAAGGACGACGGCGTGCTGTTCGTGGTCGAAGACGACGGCCCCGGCATCCCGGCGGAGCTTCGCGAGGCGATCTTCGAGCCGTTCCGTCAAGCGCCGGGGTCCTCCTCGGTCCACGCCCCCGGCGTGGGGATCGGGTTGTCGCTGGTGCGCCGGTTCGCCGAGCTCCACGGCGGGAACGCGTGGGCCGAAGCGCGCGAGGGCGGCGGCGCATCCTTCCACGTCTTCCTGCCCGGGTCGTGACGGAGCAACGGCAGCGGCGGCCGAGCGCTCCCGTTCATCCGGAGCCGGCGGTCGGACTCGAACCGACGACCTAGCGATTACAAATCGCTTGCGCTACCACTGCGCCACGCCGGCCGAACCCGAGTCTACCGGTCCACGGGCTGCTGCTTGAACACGAAGCCGTACGCGATGAGTGCGTAGAGGACGAAGGCATCCAGGGCGAGCGTCAGGAAGCCCGAGCTCCCCGTGGTCCGGATCTGCGCGAGTCCGCTGAGGATCCCCAGGAGCGCGACCGCGATCCCGAGGGTCCGGCCGGCCGGCCGGAGGCGGAGGGTCAGCCAGCCGGCCAACAGGGCCACGGCACCGTGGAGCACGAGCACGGCGGACGCGACGCGCCTGGCCGACTCGCTCTCGAGGAACGGGGCGTCGATGGCGACCCGATCGCCGGATAGGCCCACCGAGCCGAAGAGCAGGGAGAGCACGCCGGCGATCATCAGGATCGCGGCGGCACCGGTGACCGCGCCGGGACGCCGAGGGGGACCCATCGCCGGCCGGGGCGCGGGCGCGCCCCGAGGCTCGAACGGCGGCGGCGGGAGGTCGGTCATGAGAGAGGCCGAACGAACGGCCCGGGCGAGCCTACCGAGGGCGGAGGGGCGGAGCAACGAGCCGGGCCGGCAGGACGAACCCGTAGAGCGCGGCAGCGAGGGCTGCGGACGCGTTGAGAGAACCGACCCGTCCTCGCAGGGGGATCGAGAGCACCAGGTCGCAGCGCTCTCGACTGAGCCTCGACATGCCGTCCCCCTCGGACCCCACGACCAGGGCGATCCGTCCGTCCGGACACGGCTCGTCGAAGATGGACCTCGGCGCCCCGTCTTCGAGCCCCACCACGGAGAACCCGACGTCCTGGAGCCGGGCGAGGGCTCGGGCGATGTTGGCAACGACGGCGTGAGGGAGGTGCTCGAGGGCTCCCGCCGACGCCCGCATCGCCGCCGGCGTCACCCCGGCGGCCCGCTTGGCCCGGGTCACGAGGGCGGCGGCGCCCGCCGCTTCGGCCGTCCGCGCCGCGGCCCCCAGGTTCTGGGGATCGGTGATGCCGTCCAGGACGACGACGAGGGCATCGGGTGCGAACGGCAACGTGGCCAGATCCCGTTCTCCGAGCTGTCGGGGTCCCGTTCGGCCCTGAGTCGTTCGCGCGACCACCCCACGGTGGTCTTCCGCCATGCGGTCCAGCTCGCGCCGCTCCGTCGCGCGCAGGGGCACCCTGGCCGCGCGGGCCGCCTCGCGGACCGCCCGCAGCCCCTGCGTGTCGCGAGCGCCGGCCGCGACGAGCACCTCTCGGACGTGTCCCGCCCGGAGCGCCTCGACGACGGCGCGTCGCCCGGTGATCAGCCGATCGGTCACCGGACCATCGCGATCGCCAGGCACCCGATGCCCTCCCCGGTCAGCCCGAGGCCCTCCGGACGCGTCGCCTTCACGGACACCCGCTCGACCGGAACCCCCGAGATCCCGGCCAGACGATCGCGCATCTCGAGCCGCCGCGGCGCGATCGCGGGACGATCGCAGAGGAGGGTGACGTCCAGGGAGACGGGGGCGCGGCCACCCTTGGCCAGGAGGCGCAGGGTGCCGTCGACCACGGCCTCCCCCGCCATCCCGGCGGTCCGGGGGTCGGTGTCCGGGAAGTGCTCCCCGACATCGCCGAGCGCTGCGGCGCCCAGCAGTGCGTCCGCGATCGCGTGACACACGACGTCGCCGTCCGAATGCCCTCCCAACCCCTGCACGCCTTCGAACCGGAGGCCACCGAGCCAGAGCTCGCGGCCGTCCACGAAGGCGTGGACGTCGAACCCGAGCCCGACGGCCGGGTCAGGCACCGGGCTCTCCCATCCGCCGATCCGCGTGCGCGAGGTCGGCGAGGGTCGTGATCTTCGCGTTCGCCGGATCACCGGGAACGACGCGAACCTCGAAGCCCGCCCACCCGAGCATCGAGGCGTCGTCGGTGAACGAGGCCCCGCCCGCCTCGGCCTTGGCATGCGCCTCCCGCAGGACCGACGTCCGGAACGCCTGGGGCGTCTGGCCGAGGGCGAGCGCTTCCCGAGGCTCGGCGCCTTCGACGAGCGCTCCCCGCACACGGAGCACGGTGTCCGCGACCGACAGCGCGGGGACGGCGCCGTCGGCTCCTCCGCGCACCGCCTGGAGGACACGTGCGAACAGATCGGGCGACGCGAACGGGCGGGCGGCGTCATGCACGGCGACGAGACCGAACGATCCCGGCACCACGGCGAGCGCGGAGCGGACGGAGTCCTGCCGGGTCGCTCCTCCCTCCACGAACCGGGCGTCGATCGCGAGGTCCTCGATGCACGCGCGAGCGCGACCCTCCCACCCGGGGGGGAACGTCACCACGAGCCCTCGAACCGATGGGGCGGCGACCGCGGCGGCTGCCGCGACCGCGAGGATGGGACGACCGCCGATCCGGAGCAACGCTTTCGGCTCCACGCTCCCCAGACGACGGCCGGCACCGGCGCCCAGCAGGATCACGATCGCGCCATCGGGCTCCACGGTCGAAGCATCGCAGACCGACGTACGTCAGGCGCCGGCGGGCGCGGGCGCCGTGCCGGTGAGCGCAGCGAAGATCATGCGGCCGGTCGTGGTCTGGATCACGTTCGTGACGCGAACCTCGACCTGGGAGCCGATCTGCTCGGACGCTCGCTCGACGACGACCATGGTCCCGTCGTCGAGATAGGCGACCGCCTGACCGTGCTCGCGGCCTTCCTTCACGACCCGGACCGAGATCTCGTCCCCGGCGGTATAGGGCACGCGGAAGCGCGAGGCGAGCGCGTTGATCTGCGCGACCGGGACACGGAGCGCCTCCGCCACCTTGGCCATGTTGTGGTCGACGGTGATGAGCTGGGCGCCGCGTTCGCGCGCGAGGCGCACGAGCGCGGCGTCGACGTCCATGACCCCTGCTTCCTCTACGAGCTGGAACTGGAGGGTCGGCGCCTTCTGCAGCTCCACCAGCATGTCGAGTCCTCGCCGGCCACGGGTGCGCCGGCTCGGATCGGACGAATCGGAGATCGCCTGGAGCTCTCGGAGGACCCCTTCGTGCAAGAGCACCGTCCCTGCGACGAAGCCCGTCGCGACGAGGTCCGTCACCCTCCCGTCGATCAGGGCGCTCGTATCGAGCACGTGGAGGTCACCTCGCGTGACCCCCGTGGCCCTGGGTTTGACTCCGACCAGCCCGAAGAGGTCCTCGTACTTGGTCTGCCCCAGGCGGAAGCCCAGCGTCCCGAACGTGAGGTAAAGGAAGAAGATCGCCGGCCACGACGCGGCGGCGGGAAGGAACAGGAGCGGGATCATCATCAGTGCGGCGACGAGCAACCCGACGACCAACCCGACGACGCCGCCCGCGAGCACGGCCGGCGGCTTCCTGCCGAGCTCCGTCTCGAGGCCGTGCACGGCCCGCAGGGTGAGCCGTCCGAACACGCCGCCGATCACGTAACCGGCCCCGGCCCCGACGAACACGAGGGCGAGCGCGTCGCTGGTGCTGGTGGTCCCCGTGGCTTCGCCGATCCGGGCGCCGACGGTGGCACACAGGGCGACGAAGATCAGGCGAACACCGCCGGCCACGCGCCCACGGAGGGCGTCGCCGCCGCGCCCCTGCTCGTTGTCCGTCACGATGCTCCACCCGCCTCGGGAAGCTCGACCGAAGGACCATCCGGGGTCCCTCATCGGGTCATCGGCGCGTTCGGCGCCGCTCCTGAGCCGTCGGGCGGAGCGGGAGGGACGGCGGGGTCAGGCCTCCGCGGCCATCTTCACGCCGTGGGCCCCGTCCAGGACGTCGTCGATCATGATCTCGGCGTCCTCCTCGGACTTGCCCGCCGCGTGCGAGAGCTCGGAGATCAGGATCTGCCGCGCCTTGTGGATCATGCGCTTCTCCCCCGCCGACAAGCCCTTCTCCCGATCCCGGATCGACAGGTTCCGCAGCACCTCGGCGACCTCGAACGGGTCTCCCGAGTGGAGCTTCTCGAGGTTGTTCTTGAACCGGCGGCTCCAGTTGGCGGCGGAGATCGTCTCGGCCTCGGTGAGGACCTTCAGGATCTTCTTGACCTGGGCCTTGCTGATCACCGGGCGGAGCCCGACCTGCTCGGCCGAGTCCACCGG
>JBOGVD010000035.1:0-26352 GCA_050696355.1 Actinomycetota bacterium | reverse complement strand
CTCATGGTCTATTACCTCGTCACCGTCGCGCGCGCGGCGAGGGAGGCGCGGCGATGACGACGGCCGAGGCCACGCTGGCCCGTGAGACCGCCGCCCCCCAGGTGGGTCGCCTCCGTTCGTTCTTCGCCAACCCGTGGGGTCGACCCAGGTTCCTGTCGGTGTGGACATGGCTCTACATCATCTGGACGATCGCGCCGGTCGTGATCGCCGTGCAGTTCTCCTTCAACGACGGACGCTCACGGAGCACCTTCCAGGGATTCAGCACCCAGTGGTACGAGGCGATCTGGAACGAGGCGTCCGAGAACTTCGACGACACGCTGCTGCCGGCGCTCATGCAGAGCCTCAAACTCGCCGTGCTGACGATGCCGATCGCGACGGTGCTCGGTGTCGGACTCGCGATCGGGCTCGCTCGGTGGCGTGGTCGCGGCTCCGGCGCCGGCAACTTCCTGATGCTGTTCCCGCTCGTCACGCCCGAGATCGTGATGGGCGCGTCGATGTTCCTGATCTTCTCGAACCTGTACCACTTCCGGCTGGGCACGGCGGCCCAGCTCCTGGGGCATGTGACGTTCTCGCTGTCCTACGTCGTGATCGTGACGAGGGGCCGGCTCTTCGCGATCGGACGCGACTACGAGGAAGCGGCGATGGACCTCGGCGCTTCCCCGGCGGGGGCACTGCGACGGGTCTTGCTCCCTCTCCTGGCCCCCGCGATCCTCTCGAGCTTCTTCATCGTGTTCGCGATCTCGATCGACGACTTCGTGATCAGCCAGTTCCTGTGCGCGCAGGACTGCACGACGATCCCGATCAAGATCTACAGCGCGGCCCGCAACGCGGGGAACCCGAGCCTGAACGCGCTGGCCACGATCATGATGCTGCTCTCGCTCCTGTCGATCACCGTGGCGGTCTTGATCCTGCGGCGGTTCAATCGGCGCGAGGGGTCGGGCCGATCGGCTGTCGAGGACTTCGCACGGTTCGAGATCTGAACCGCTAGCGCAGCGCCTGGGCGGCTGCCGAGAACCCTTCCTCGGAGACCTCTCCCTGCGGGAGCACCCGCAACGCCTCGCTCGGAAGGTGGACGCCGACGGCCGTTCCCTGGTGGAACGGGAGCGCCTCGCCCTCATTGGGCACGAGGACCTGGAGCTTCTCGCCGGGCGCGAGGTGCACGATCACCTGCATCGTGGAGCCGACGTAGACGAGCCGCTCGACCATGCCGGGGATCCGGTTGGGACCGGCGGTGTCCGACGCCTCGAGGTCCACCCGCTCGGGGCGGATCGAGATCTTGACCTCGCCGTGGGCATCCGGCTCCCCCTGTCCGGCGATCAGCTCGAACTCGCCGAGCTTGACCGTGCAGCCGCCGTCGCCCGGCCCGTACGCCGTGGCGTCCATCAGGTTCGAGACACCCAGGAAATCGGCCACGTAGGCCGTCGAGGGCTCTTCGTAGACCTCCTTCGGCGGCCCGACCTGCTCGATGCGGCCGTTCGACATCACGGCGAGCCGGTCCGACATCGTCAGCGCCTCCTCCTGGTCGTGCGTCACGTAGACGAACGTGATGCCAACCTCCTCCTGGATCGCCTTCAGCTCGATCTGGAGGGCCTTGCGGAGCTTCGCGTCCAGCGCGCCCAGCGGCTCGTCGAGGAGCAGCAGGGCGGGGTTCAGGATCAACGCCCGGGCGAGCGCGACCCGCTGCTGCTGGCCACCGGAGAGCTGGTTCGGGCGACGCTTCTCGTATCCCGAGAGGCGAACCAGCTCGAGCGAGTGCCCGACCATCCGCGCCGCCTCCGCCTTCGACGTGTCCTGGTAGCGGAGCCCGAAGGCGACGTTCTTCTCGACGTTCAGGTGAGGGAAGAGCGCGTAGTTCTGGAACACCGTGTTCACGTTGCGCTTGTGCGGCGGGACCGTTGCCACGTCGATCCCGTCGAGGACGACCTGGCCGTCGGTGGGTCGCTCGAACCCGGCGATCATCCGGAGGGTCGTGGTCTTCCCGCAGCCCGACGGACCGAGGAGCGAGAAGAACTCTCCTGAGTCGACCTTCAGGTTGATCCCGTCGACCGCCGTGAAGTCGCCGAACCGCTTCACGAGATCGACCAGCTGCACCTCTCCTCCCGGCATGAGGGCGCGAGTGTATCGCGGCGGATCCCGTGTGCCGCCGGCCGGTCCTCGTCGCCCCGCGTCCTGGCATCATCCGGGCATGGAGCGCGCCACGGAGGAGGCGACGGGGGAACCCCTCGTCCGGAGCAGGACCCTTCCCCTCCTCGCGGGCTACTGGAGCTTCGGGCAGTTCTGGGGCGTCTGGGTGATCCTCGTGCTCGAGTTCCAGCACCACCACGGCCTCACGGACAGCCGGCTCGGCCTCCTGTACTCCCTGCTGTCGCTGGCCGCGGTCGCCACGATGTTGGCCGGTGCCCCGAGGCTCCAGCGCCTGTCCCTGCACGCGAGCGTGCCGTTGTCCCTGGCGTGTCTCGCCGTCGCGTCCGTGGCGCTCGCCGCGCAGCCGACCTCGGCGTTGGTCGCCACCTTCGTCCTGGTCGGCGTGGGCAACGGGCTGATCGACGTCTATCTCAACGTGGCCGGCCAACGGGAGGAGGTTCGGACGAGGCGGCCCATCCTGCAGTGGCTCCACGCGAGCTACGCGCTCGGGAGCGTCACCGGGGCCGCCGCCGCGGCCGTCCTCCGCTCGGCAGACCTCGACTTCCGGCTCGGGCTCGCGGCCGCCGGCCTCGCGCTGGTCGCGACGGCGTGGTGGAACCGCCGTAGGTCCTCCCGCGAGCCGGCTGCCGCCGGCGCCGTATCCCTCCTCTCGGTCGCCGCCCTGCGGCGCAGCCCGGCGCTCTGGATCCCGGCGCTCACCGTCCTGTTCTGCTTCCTCGTCGAGGGATCGATGGACATCTGGTCGGGCCTCTACCTCCGGGAGGAGCTGGGCGCCTCCCCCGCGGCGGCGGGCGCGGCGTTCATCGCATTCGCCGGCGCCCTGTTCGTCGGGCGGCTGTTCGCGGCCAAGGTCCTGTTCGGACTGGGGGCTCGGCGGACGATCATCATCGGAGGGATCGGCGCTGGGATCGGCGGGACGATCGCCGTGCTCTCCGGAACCACCCCGGTGGTCGCCGCGGGGTTCCTCCTCATGGGCTTCGCGATGTCTGCGGCCGGCCCCGCAGGTTTCAGCCTCGTGGAGGAGTCCACCGACGATCCGGCGGGCGCCGTCGCGGCCGTCGCGACCGTGGGATACACCGGATTCGTGTGGTCGCCGCCCCTGCTCGGCTGGGTCGCGGAAACCGTCGACCTCCGGGCGGCGATGGCCGTCATCGTGCTGGCGACCGTGGGGATCACGGTGACCGGGCTCTTCGCTCGACGGGGGCCGACGGGATGAAGCGGCGAGGACGAGCGATCACGGTGGGCGCGGTCGTCACGGCCGTGATCGTGATCAGCGTGCTCCTCGTGCGCGACGGTCCGGATCCCACGGCGCATCTACGGCAAGCCGCGCGGCAGCAGATCCCCGGCGCGCTCGGCTTCGAGCTCGAACCGCCGCCGCCGGGAACCCGCCCGGAGCTCACGCCCGAGGAGGTCCGCACCAGGTTCCCCGCGGAAGGGGGTGACGTGGAGGTGGCGTTCGCGTCGGTCCGAGACACGCTCGAGAGCCGGTCGATCGGGCCCGCGTGGGTCCTCTTCGCCCGTGGGGTGTGCCTCCGGAACTCGAAGGGGGAGCTCGTCTCCGACGCCAGGGGCGACGACCCGAACGACTTGGCGTGCACGGACGCGACCATCTGGATCCTCGCGGTGGATCCCGTGACCGCGGAACCGCTCGTCGCCCTGACGGGTTACGACGAGAGCGGCACCTGGACGCCGGAGGTCGCCGGTTAGGGCGAGCGGGCTGCGAGGAACCGCTGCCACCCGACGCGCCAGTAGGCGTCCGCTGCCGGCCCGAGCGGTCGGAGGAATCGCCCGTCGATAAGATCGTCGGGACGGAGGATCGCGCCGTCCAGGTACGCGGCGACGGCAGGCGGCTCGTCACCCACCGGCGGCTGGTAGCCGTTCCAGCGGAAGTTCTCGAACGCGACGCCCACGTCGAGGAGGTGGTCGACGAAGGCGTGGGCGAGGACCGGGTTGCGTCCGCGGGCGCAGATCGCCGTGAGGTCGCAGCCGACGATGCCGCCCTTCGGCCACGTGAAGGCCACCCGGCCGGCATCGTCGGCGGCGGCGGTCCCGAACCGCTTCGCGGACAGGAGGTCTCCGGACCACGACTGCTGGAACGCGTACCGGCCCGTCTGGAGCTCGTGGTACGCGCCCTCAGCCGACACCTCGACGTCGACGGCCTCGGACAGTTCGATCAGGTCGTCCACCGCACGGTCCACCGCGCGTTCGTCGCCCGTGTTCGGATCCTCGCCACGCCGCAGGAGTGCCATCGCGATCGCCTCGCGGTGATCGTCGTAGATGCCCACGGCTCCGCGGTACCGCTCGTTCCAGTACGCGTCGTACGGGTTGGCGAGCGCCGCCGGCGCGTCGGCGTTCCGGACGAGGTCGCGCCGCCAGCCGATCCCCGTCGAGTACACGGTGTACGGCACGCTGTAGCGCTGTCCCACGTCGTAGAACGGTCCATCGTCCGTCCGGAAGAACGACCACAGGTTGGACCGATTCGGCAGCAGCTCGTGCGTCAACGGACGCAGGAGCCGCTCGTTCACCAGCCGTGGGAGCGCGTCGATGGTCGGGAAGAAGACGTCGAATCCGCCGTCCGGTCCCCGCAGCCGCTCTGCGGCCTCCGCCATCGTGGTGAAGCTCTCGACCTCGACCGCGATCCCCGCGTCGGCGTGACGCCGGGTGAAACGGTCGAGAACGTCTCCGGCGAGGTAGTCGCGCCACTGGTACACCCTGAGCGTGGCACCCCGTTCGATGGCCGCGTCGGCGTCGATCCGTGGATCGCCCGCGTGGATCGGCAGCCTCCGCGGCACGGAGGTGACGCGTTGACGTCCCGGTGCACACGCGCCGAGGACGGCGCTGCCCGCGACCGCGCCAGCGGCCCGGAGGAACGTGCGTCGGGAGAGCGACGACATGGGCCCGATCAGCCGAGGTTGAGGTAGACGGACTTCTTCTCCAGGAAGTCCTCGAGGCCTTCCTTGCCCAGCTCCCGCCCGATCCCCGACTGCTTGTATCCGCCCCACGGCATCTCGGTGGGGGCGGGCTGCGTGTCGTTGATCCAGACGATCCCGGACCGGAGTGCTTGGGCCGTGCGGAGGGCCTTCTTGATGTCCTGCGTCCATACCGCGGCGGCGAGCCCGTACTCGTTGTCGTTCGCCATCGCGATCACGTCCTCGACCGAGGAGAACGGGATCACCGACATCACCGGGCCGAAGATCTCCTCGCGGGCGATCGTCGCGTCGTTGGTGACGTCGGCGAAGATCGTGGGAGCCACGAAATACCCCTGGGCGAGCCGCGGATCACCGGGCTTCTCGCCCGCCGCCGCGAGCGTGGCCTCCCCCGCTCCGATCTCGATGTAGCGCTCGACCCGCTCCTGCTGCTCCTTCGACACGAGCGGGCCCATCGTCGTCGACTCGTCGGTACCCTCGCCGAGCTTGACCTCCTTGGCGCGGTCGACGAACGCGTTCACGGCGTCGTCGTAGACGGTCGTGTCGACGAAGACCCGCGTCCCGGCCGAGCAGATCTCGCCCTGGTTCCAGAAGACGCCGTTCGCGGAACCCTCGAAGGCGCTGGGAAGGTCGGCGTCCGCGAACACGATGTTGGGGGACTTCCCGCCGAGCTCCAGCGTCACACGCTTCAGCGTGTCCGCGCCCGACCGCATGATGAGCTTGCCGACCTCCTTCGAGCCCGTGAACCCGACCTTGTCCACGCCGGGGTGGGCGACGAGCGGCGCGCCGGTGGTCTCGCCGTAGCCCGTCAGCACGTGGAACACGCCCGCCGGCAGGCCGGCTTCCTCGAGGATCTTCGGGAGCTCGAGGCAGGTGAGCGGCGTCTGCTCCGGAGGCTTCAGGATGAAGGTGCAGCCGGCCGCGAGCGCTGGCGCCACCTTCTGCGCCGCCATCATCAGCGGGTAGTTCCAGGGCGTGATGCCGACGGCGACGCCCATCGGCTCCTTCCACACCATGAACATCGCGTCGGCCGACACATGGTGGGAGTCCCCGTCGATCTTCGTGGCCCATCCCCCGTAGTACTCGAACATGAACGCCACCTCGGCGACGTCTTCGCGAGCGTCGCCGATGGGCTTCCCGGAGTCCAGGGACTCCAGGGCCGCGAGCCGCTCCTGCTCGCGTCGGACGATCTCGGCGGCTCGCAACAGGATCCGGCCTCGGTCCCGACCAGACGTGCCCGGCCACCAGCGGCCCTCGTCGAAGGTCCGACGGGCGGCCGAGACGGCAGCGTCGACATCCGGCTGCGTCGACTGGGGCGCGGTCGCGATGACCTCTCCGGTCGCGGGGTTGAACACGTCGAAGCGGCCTCCTTCCTGCGCGTCCACCCACTTCCCGTCGATGTGGTTCTGCAACGCTTCCGCCATCCGGCTCACCCCTTCCCTGGACGGAGGGAAGGCTATCGGGTGGATCGACACGCGAGCCGTCCGCCGTCGGTCCACCGCCTGCGGTCCGGCCGCGGGCCCCCGCTCGCACCGGACCTGGCGAGGTGGCTCGCGCTCACTCGGGCGGCGGCGGGGGAGCCCCGATCCCCCACGCATCCGCGCCCCCGTCGACCGCGATCGTCGTCCCGGTCACGTAGGCCCCACCGTCGCTCGCGAGGAACGCGATCGTGGCCGCCACCTCCTCGGGCCGACCCGCACGCGCCATCGGCACCGTCTTGGCGTACTCGTCGACGAGCTCCGGCCCTCCGTACTGCAACATGCCCTCGGTCCGGATCAACCCGGCCGCCACACACACCGCGCGGATCCCGTACCGAGACCACTCGATCGCGATCGTCGACGCCATGTTCTCCAACGCGGCGCGAGCCGCGGACGAGTGCGCCATCTGCGGCACGCCTCGCCGAGGGCTGAACCCGAGGAAGCACACGAACCCCCGGCGGTTCGGGATCATCCACCGTTCCGCCACGCGATGGGTGACGGTCCACGGCGCGTCGACGTTGAGACGGTGGACGGCGCGCAAACCCTTCAGCTCGATCGACTCGAGCGGAGCGGCGAACTGACCGCCCGCGTTGTTCACGAGAACGTCGACCGCTCCGAATCGTTCGCCGACGGCGTCGAGGAACGTCTCGACCTGTTCAGGGTCCCGAACGTCGCACGGCATCGCGAGGACGTCGCGGCCCACGCCCTCCAACTCCGTGCGCACGACCTGGAGCGGCTCCGGCCGCCGGCCGCAGATCGCGACGCTCGCGCCCGTGCGTGCCATCTCGCGGGCCGTCGCGCGCCCGATCCCCGTGCCGGCGCCGGTCACGATCGCGACCCGGCCGGCCAGCGCATCGTCCGCGAGCGGCGAGCGGAACTCCTCTAGCATCCGCGTCCGAGTATGCAGGAGATGAACGTCAGCGGTGACGGCGGGGTCCGGCTCGCCGTCCGGATCCACGATCGTCCGGGACCTACCGCGCCCGGGCTCCTCCTTCACCACGGGCTGGCCTCCTCCCAGCGGATCTGGGACCTGATGCTGCCCCGCCTCACCCGCCGCTTCCACGTGGTCACCTACGATGCGCGCGGGCACGGGCTCTCCGCGAAGCCTTCGAGGGCATACGGCTTCGAGCCGCTCGTCGCGGACGCGCTCGCCGTCCTCCGCGGGACCGGGCTCCGCCGGCCGCTCGTCGCCGGACACTCCTTGGGGGCCATGGTGGCCCTCGAGCTCGCGGCGCGTCACCCGCGGTCGCCGCTCGGCGCGGCGCTGGTCGACGGAGGCCTGAGCAGCCTCCGCGCCTCGATGGACTGGCCGACCGCGAGGGAACGGCTCGCGCCGCCGCACCTCGCCGGCATGCCGGTGGAGGAGTTCCGCGGCACGATCCGAACCTTCCTCGGCGAGGCGGTCGAGGTCACCCCGCAGGTCGAGGAGATCGTCCTGTCCGTGATGCGCGTCGATCGTCGCGGGCGGATCACCCCGCGGCTCTCGAGGGCCAACCACTTCCGGATCCTCCGCGCGATCTGGCTCCTCGACCCCGACGCGGCGCTCGCGCGCCTCTCGGTGCCGACGCTCGCGGTGCTCGCTCGAGCTGGCGGTGACCCGGACGGGGACGGGCGCAAGCGCGCCGATGCGCAGCGCGTGCGTCGATCGGGAGCGCCGGTCCGTCTCACCTGGCTGGAGGGGATCCACGACCTCCCGCTCCAGCATCCCGACGCGCTGGCACGGCGCATCGAGCGTTTCGCCGGACAACTCGTACGATGACCGCATGGCCTGGATGATCCTCGTGCTCGTCCTGCTCGCCGCCGCGTTCGGCGTGCTCGGCGCGGTGATCAAGGCCGCGGCGTTCCTCGTGCTGACGGTGCTGCTCGCCGTCGCCGCGCTGGGCGCCATCGCCTGGTACTCGGTCAAGGGGCAGCTCCGTAGGTGGGAGCGGGACGGGATGGGCGGCCGCACGCGGGTCCGGACCTGGTCCTGGGGCCACCACCAGGAGCCACCGCGCGACCTCCCCTCGCACGACGACCGCTACTAGAGCGTCGCCGAGACCGGGAGCGAGTCGCCCGCTCCCGGCCCCGACGATCCGGAGCTATCCGAAGTCTCCGGGACGCGTCCTGGAGTCGCCGCCCGCCTGGACCAGCTCCGCCGGCGAGTCAGGAACCACGACTCGCCCGGGCTCGTGTCCCTCGACATCCAGCTTCGGGAGCCACTGGAGCCACTTCGGCAGGTACCAGTTCCGGTCGCCGAGCAGCTTCATCGCCGACGGGACGAGGATCGATCGGACGATCGTGGCGTCCATGAAGACGGCCACGGCGAGGCCGAACCCCATCTCCTGGAGCGCGACCATCCGTCCCGAGGCGAATCCGGCGAACACCGCGACCATGATCACGGCCGCGCCGGTGATGATGCCTCCCGTCGTACGGAGACCGTACGCGACCGATTCGGTGTTGTTCCCCGTCCGGTCGTAGTGCTCGCGGATCCGGGTCAGCAGGAACACGTGGTAGTCCATCGACAGGCCGAACAGGATCGAGAACAGGAACAGCGGCAGCCACGCTTCGATGGCCTCGACCTGCTCGAACCCGAGGAGGTTGGCGATCGACTCGCCGATCGCGGGCCCGCCCTTCTGGAAGACCAGCACGATCAGCCCGTACGCTGCCCCCACCGAGAGCAGGTTCATGACGATCGCCTTCGCCGGAACGACCAGCGAGCGGAACACGATCGTCAGCAGAACGAACGAGAGCGCGAGGACCAGCGCCAGGATGATCGGGTTGTACTGGTCGGACACATCGAAGAAGTCCTTGATGAAGGCACTCTCCCCGCCGACGAGCACCGACGCCCCGCTCCCCTCGAACGCGGCCGGGACGTATTCGGTTCGAAGCCGCTCGATCACCTCGGTGGCCGCTTCGCTCTGCGTATCGACGGCCGCTCCCGCGAGGGGGACCTCGACCAGCGCCACCGTGCCGTCCTGGTTGACCCGAGGTTCGGTGGGGCGGCCGAGCAGGGGGTCGTTCGCGATCTGCTCACCGAACGCATCGATCGCGGATCCGATCTCGGGTGCCGACACATCACTGGCCTGGATCACCAACTGGGCGGGCGTATCGATCCCGCTCTCGGGGAAATGGCTCACGAGCGCGTCGAAGGCCCGCTTCGTCTGCGTGTCCTCGGGCAGCGTGCTGATCCCGGCGAGCCCCTGCTTGATCCCGCGCCCGTCGTCCTCGGGATGGGGCTGGAAGAAGTACGGCAGCGCCAGCACGACGAGCAGGAGCGACGCACCGACGAGACCGACGACCGGGCGGTGCATGACCCCACGCGACAGCCGGTCCCAGAACCCTCCGGGCCGGCCGTGTTCGAGGTCGGCCCGCTTCCGGCCGAGGATCCGCCCCGCGTTCAGCTTGTCCCCGAGGATCCCGACGACGGCGGGCAGCAGCGTCATCGAGGCCGCAACCGACACGAGCACCACGATGATCGCCCCTCCCGCGAGGCCACGGAAGATCGTCGTGGGCACGATCAGCATCCCGGCAAGGGCGAGCACGACCATCATGCCGCTGAAGAACACGGCGCGGTTCGCTGTCGCGCCGGCGGCGCCGATCGCCTCCAGCTTGTCGCGACCACGCTGCCTCTCCTCGCGGTAGCGCGAGACGATGAACAGGGAGTAGTCGATCCCGACGGCGAGTCCCATCATCGAGATCAGGTTCGGAGCGAAGAAGGTGAACCTCCACACCTGGCCGATGAGCGCGACGATCCCGAGGCTGACCGCGATCGCGAAGATCGCCATGATGATGGGGGACACACCGGCGACGAGCGCGCCGAACACGATGACGAGCACGATCAGCGCTACCACGACACCCACGGATTCTCCAACGCGGATGTCTTCCTCGGAGATGCGCTTGAACTCTTCCGATGATGTGGCCTGGCCGAGGATCAAGGTCTCGAACCCGGAACCGCTGGCGTCCTCCCGGATCTTCTCGAGGTCGGCGACGTGCTCGGTCGCCTCATCGAGGTCACCGGACAGCACGACCGAGAACAGGACCGTGTTCCCATCCTCGGAGGGGAAGGGGCCGATCGCGGCCTGCAGCGGGTCATCGGTGGCGGCGGGCGGGAACGAGGACGGCGAGGCCGCGACGGCGCCGGTCCCGAGGTTCGCGATCTCACCGAGCAGATCGTTCACGCGGTCGGCGAACGCTGGGTCCTCCACCCCGGCGTCTTCACCGATCACGATGAACGTCTCCGTCACCTGATCGGGCCCGGTGAGCTCCTTCTGGAGCACCTCCTCGGCTCGCTTGGCCTCTGGGATGTTCGTGAAGTCGACGTCCGTCGTGAGGGCAGGCCCGAGGAGCGTGAACGTGCTCGCGATCCCGGCTGCCAGGACGGCGACCCACACGCCGACCGTCCTCCACGGGTGCATGGCGCTTGCCCTCGCGAGCGATTGCGGGTTGATCCTCATCTGCGGCTCCCCTCTTCGCGGCGTCTTGCGGAACGTACGGCGTATGCTTACGATGTACGGGAGGCTAGGCGTACATCGTAAGCCTGTCAACCCCTCGACCGAGCGAGGACGAACGGACGTGCCGATGAAGAACCCCGTCAGGATCCGCGAGCCGCTCACCCGGGATCGGGTGATCGAGGCGGCCCTTCGCGTGATGGACGAGGAGGGCCTCGAGGCGGTGTCGATGCGCCGGATCGCGCGGGAGGTCGGGGTCGAGGCGATGTCCCTGTACCACCACGTCGAGGACAAGGAGGATCTCCTCGACGGCATCTGCGAACGCGTGATGGTCGAGTTCGAGTTCCCGGAGCCTGGCGAGGACTGGGCGGACAACGTCCGGCAGGGGGCGCGGGCCTGGCGCCGGCTCCTGAAGGACCACCCCAACGTCATGCGGCTGTTCGCCGAGCAGCGAGGGCCGGTCCGGTCGATCGACTCGATGCGCCCGACCGAGTTCGCCCTTCGGCTCCTCCAGGAATGTGGCCTCACCGACCGAGATACCGCGCAGGCGTTCCACGCGTTCGGCGGCTACATCCAGGGGTTCGTGATGATGGAGCTCGGGTCGATCGCCGGGGGCGCAGACGCCGAGCATCAGAAGATGCACGCGGAGCTCGCCGCCGCGCTGCCGAGCGAGTTCCCCGCGCTCCGAGCGGTCTCCCGCTACTTCGCCGAATGCGACCCGGACGAGCAGTTCGAGTTCGGCCTCGACCTGCTGATCCGAGGGATGGAAGCGAACGTGCGGTCGGCCGGCTGACCGGCGGAACCGCATCGCGTCGCTCAGCGTCTGACCCCGGACCGCCGACACAGGAGGCACCCATGAACGTTCGGGCCACCGTTGCGTCATCCGCGATGCTCCTCATGTTGATGGCCTGCGCCGATGCGCCGGTCGACCCCGGCGACGACGATGGTGGCATCGAGCACGGCACCGGGCCCGACGACCTCCTCGTCCGGATCGCGTTCGAGGGTGGCTTCACCCCGGTGGCCTGGACCTACACGAACCTCCCGACCTTCTCGCTCTACGGTGACGGGACCCTCGTCCTCCCCGGCGCGCAGATCGAGATCTATCCGCCGCCGGCGCTGCCCGCGATCTCCCGGCGGCAGATCGACGAGCCGGGCGTCCAGGCCATCCTCGAGGAGGCCCTCGACGCCACCGGCGACATCCCGAGCGATCTGAGCGATCTCGGGTTCATGGGCATCGCCGACGCGCACACGACCGTCGTCACCGTGTCCGCCGGCGGCGTCGACCGAACGATCCGCGCCTACGCGCTCGGCGAGCTCGTCGATCGGCCCGACGGGATGCCGGCGGAGGAGTTCCGGGCACGGGTGCGACTGCAGGAGCTCGTGACCCGGCTGAGCGGTCTCGACGCCTGGTTGCCGGACGGGTCGCTCGGCCCGGAGAGCGGGTACGAAGCCTTGGCGTCGCGCGTGTTCGTCTCGACGTACCGCGAGGTCGACGATCTGGTCCAGCAGCCGATCGCGTGGCCGATCGACGGTGGTCTCGGCGGGTTCGGCGACCGAGCGGACGCCTCCGGGGCCCGGTGCGGGGTCGTCGCGGGCGAGGAGTGGACCGCGGTGCGCCAGGCCGCATCCTCGGCGAACGAGCTGACACCGTGGACCGATGCCGAAGGCCGGCACGCGCTCCTGTTCCGGCCGCTGCTCCCCGACGAATCGAGCTGCTGACCCAACGCCCTCGGGCCGGCACGGAGGCCTGAACGGACGGTCAAGTCTCTGGCGTGCGTGGCCGATGTACCCGTGAGGAGCGGCCGTCTCTCGCGGCTGCGGCAGCGACCCCATGACGAGCGAGATCGACGCGACCGGAGGAAGCACGTCCCCAGCCCCCAAGGGCTACTTCGAACCGCCCTCGGACGGAACGGACGACCGTCTCCGTGCCCTCGAGCTCCGGTACCGCGGGATCATCGATCTGCTGCCGGCCGTCCTCTACGTCGACGGCGTCACCGAGTCGGAGCCGATGATCGACGTCAGCCCGAGCGTGATCGACCTCCTCGGCATCCCGCGCGACGAGTTCCTGGCGAAACCCTTCGCGTGGGCGACCACCATCCACCGCGACGACCTCGACCGGGTGCTGGCCGAGAGCGAACGGTCCGTCCGGACGGGGGAGCCGTTCCGGTCGGAGTATCGCGTGGTCCACCCGGGCGGCAAGGTCGTCTGGATCCGTGAAGACGCCGTCCTGATCCTCGACGCATCCGGGCAGCCGGTCCATTGGCTCGGTTTGATGCTGGACGTCACCGAGCTGATCGACGCGCATGCGGAGCTCCACAAGGCGACGACGAAGTACGGCGCCCTCGTCGAGCAGATCCCGGCGATCGTCTACGTCGACGTCGCCGACGAGATCATGTCGACGACGTACGTGAGTCCCCAGATCCAGGAGATCCTCGGCTACAGCGCGCAGGAGTACATCGACGACGCGCAGCTCTGGGAACGCATCCTGCACCCCGACGACCGGAAGGACGCGATGGCGACGTACCTACGCGGGCGTGAGTCCGGCGGCCCGTTCGTCTTCGAGTACCGGCTCCTGGCCCGCGACGGCCGGACCGTCTGGTTCCGGGACAGCGCCAACGTCCTGACAGACGCGCGGGGTCGACCCGAGCACATCCAGGGCGTGATGCTGGACATCACCGACCGGAAGCTGGCCGAGGAGCGGATCGCGTTCCTCGCCTACCACGACAAGCTCACCGGGCTCCCGAACCGGACGATGTTCGACGAGCTCCTCGGCCTGGCGCTCGCGCGGGCGAGACGCCATGGGCTCGGCGTGGTCGTCGTCGCGGTGGACCTCGACGACTTCAAGCTCGTGAACGATTCCCTGGGACACGGGGCCGGAGACACGATCCTCACCCAGTTCGCGCAGCGACTCAGCGACGCCACGAGGGAGACGGACCTCGTCGCTCGCCCCGGCGCGGACGAATTCCTCCTCTTGCTGTCGGATCTGGACCCCGCGCCGGCTTCTGCCGGCGGACACGAGAGCGTCTCCGTCGCGGCCGAGTCCGTGGCGCTCAGGATCCAAGAAGCGCTGCGCACGCCGTTCACCGTGGGTGAGACGGAGCTGTACGTGACCGCCAGCCTTGGCATCAGTTGGTTCCCGGAGGATGCCGCAGACGCCCCGGCGCTCCTCAAGAACGCCGAGACCGCGATGTTCCGGGCCAAGCGCTCCGGCCCCGGCGGCTACATGCTCCACGCCAAGGACGACGCCGACTCGATCATCCGCTTGTCGCTTTCGACCCGCCTCCGGCGCGCCGTTGAACAGGAGCAGTGGATGCTCCACTACCAGCCCCTGATCGACCTCCGGAATGCCGCGATGACCGGGGTCGAGGCGCTGATCCGCTGGCCCGAGCCGAACGGCGGCCTCGTGCCTCCCGGCGACTTCATCCCCCTCGCGGAGGAGATGGGGCTGATCGACGCGATCGGGGCCTGGGTGATCGACGAGGTCTGCCGGCAGGCACGGATCTGGCGCGAGGAAGGGCTCGACCTGGACATCTCCTTCAACCTGTCCCCGCGTCAGCTCTGGCACAACGACGTCGTGGATCGCATCGTGGATCCGATCCTCGCGTCGGGTATGGATCCGAGCCGGGTCACGGTCGAGATCACCGAATCCACCGCGATGACGAACCCCGACCGCACGCTGGGCATCTTGCACGAGCTGCACGCGCGGGGGCTGCGGCTCGCGATCGACGACTTCGGGACGGGCTATTCGTCGCTCGCCCGGCTCCGCTACATGCCGGTCGACGTCTTGAAGATCGATCGCTCCTTCGTCCGAGAGCTCGATCGCGACGAGCAGAACGGGAGCATGGTCTCGGCGATGGTCGCGTTGGCGTCGAACCTCGGGATGATCCCCCTCGCCGAGGGCATCGAGACCGAGAGCGAGTGGCGAGCCCTGCTGGCACGTGGTTGCGAGCGGGGCCAGGGGTACCTCTTCTCGCGGCCGGTGCCGGCGGACGAGATCCTCCCGATCCACCGGCGCGCCGGGCTCCGCGTCGTGGAGGGCGGCGCGGCGAGCTGACGCTAGCGCCGGCGGCGCGGACGGAGCCCGCTCCGCTTCCCCCGCGCGCCGCCGCTGAACACGACGCGCGGCGGCGAGACCGTCATCCCCTCCTGCTCGAACTCGGCATGGAGGTCGAGCCGAGCCGCCATCCGGCTCACGTCGCCCAGCTGCTGCGGCGTCACGAACGTGATGCTGGTGCCCGTGCGGCCGGCGCGCGCGGTGCGCCCAACCCGGTGGACGAAGCCCTTGTCGTCCTTCGGTGGGTCGTAGTTCACGACGAGCGTGATCCGCTCGAGGTCGAGGCCCCGGGCCGCCACGTCCGTCGCCACCAGGATCCCGACGTGGCCGTCCTCGAATCGGCTCAGGGCGCGCTCCCGAGCCTGCTGGGTCAGGTCGCCGTGCATCGCGACGACCGGGACCCCTTCGGCGCGCAGCTGTCTCGCGAGGTGATCGACGGCTCGTTTCGTGTTCACGAACACGAGCGTCGACCCGGACGCCTCGGAGGCCAGCCGCGCGAGCGTCGAGAGCTTGTCCTGCGGCGCGACCGGGATGAAGCGGTGGTCGGCCTCCTCCACGAAGCGCATCGCCACCGACCCGACCTCGTGGCGCATCGGGTTCCGGGTGTAGACCTCCGCGATCCGGCCGATCGCGCCGTCGAGGGTCGCGGAGAAGAACATCGTCTGCCGATCCTTGGGCAGGTGACGCACGATCCGGTCGACCTGCGGCTGGAACCCCATGTCCAGCATGCGGTCGGCTTCGTCCAGCACGAAGATCTTGACGCCGTCAAGGCGAACGAGGCCGCGCTCCACGAGGTCGTCCAGCCTGCCCGGGGTGGCGATCAGGATGTGCGCGGACCCCACCCCTTTCGACTGCTCGCGCACCTTCGTGCCGCCGTAGACCGCCATGACCCGGAGCTTCCTCGCCCGGGCGATGTCCTCGAACTCGTCGCTGACCTGTTGGGCGAGCTCGCGAGTGGGCGTGAGGACCAGAGCGGCGGGCCGGCGCTCGGCGGTCGGATCGACCTGGTCGACGATCGGGATCGCGAATCCGAGCGTCTTGCCGGAGCCGGTCTTCGACCTCGCCATCGTGTCCCGGCCGGAGGTCGCGTCCTCGATCACCATCACCTGGATCGGGAACGGCGACTCGATCCCGCGCGCCTCGAGGGCGCGCACCACCGCATCGGAGACGCCCAGGTCGCGGAACGTGGTCATCGTCGCAGGAACCTCCTCCGTCGAGAGTACCGCCCGGCGGGCACCCAGGCGCGGCCGGTAGTCTCTCCGTTCGGACCCGGATCGAGGAGCGACCCCGCATATGGATGACCGCACGCAGCTCTGGAACGACCTCGCCGCGCAGCTCGGGGTCGACAGCATCCGTTCCACGACCGAAGCCGGCTCCGGGCACCCGACGTCGTCCCTGTCGGCCGCGCATCTGGTCGCCGTGCTCTTCGCCGACCATCTCCGGACCGACCTCTCGGACCCGCGGAGTCCCGCGAACGATCGTTTCGTCCTGTCGAAGGGGCACGCCGCGCCGGTGCTGTACGCGGCGCTGAAGTCGATCGGCGCGATCGACGACGCGATGCTCCTGTCCCTCCGGCGGTTCGGCTCCCCGTTCCAGGGGCACCCGGCGCCCTCGCCCGAGCTGCCCTGGGTGGAGGCGGCCACCGGTTCACTGGGGCAAGGGCCCGCGATCGGCCTCGGGATGGCGCTCGCGATGCGGCTCGACGAGAGCCCGGCGCGCGTGTGGATCCTCATCGGGGACTCCGAGATGGCCGAAGGCTCGGTCTGGGAGGCGATGGAGGCGACCTCGCATCACGGAGTCGCCAACCTGACATGCGTGCTCGACCTCAACCGGCTCGGCCAGCGGGGGCCGACGATGCACGGGTGGGATCCGGACGTCTTCGTCGCGCGCGCCGAGGCCTTCGGGTGGCGCGGCCTCGGGATCGACGGGCACGACGTGCGGGCGATCGACGAGGCCTACCGGGCGGCCACGGAGGACGACCGGCCGACGATGATCGTGGCGCGGACCGAGAAGGGTCACGGCGTGTCCGAGGTGGCCGACCGCGAGGGCTGGCACGGGAAGGCCTTTCCCGCCGAGATGGCCGAGCGGGCGATCGAGGAGCTCGGGGGCGTCCGCTCCATCACGATCACGCCGCCGAAGCCCGACGCGTGGATACCGGTGAGCCCGGGCGCGCCTGCCGGCGCGCCCGCGCCCACCTACACGGAGCCGATCGCCACGCGGAAGGCGTTCGGCGCGACCTTGGCCTGGCTCGCGGGGGAGCGCGCCGACCTCGTCGTCCTCGACGGAGAGGTCGGCAACTCCACCTACACCGAGGATGCGGAGGTGGTCGCCCCCGAGCGCTTCTTCCAGATGTACATCGCGGAGCAGACGATGATCGGCGCGCAGACGGGCCTGCAGGCCCTCGGCAAGACCGCCTTCTCGGCGACGTTCGGCGCGTTCTTCACGCGGGCGTACGACCAGGTCCGCATGGCGGCGATCGGCCGCGCGAACCTCCGGCTGTGCGGATCGCACGCCGGGGTGTCGATCGGCGAGGACGGCCCGTCACAGATGGCGCTCGAGGACCTCGCCGCCCTGCGCGCGGTCCACGGCTCGACGATCCTGTACCCGGCCGACGGGAACGCCACCGTTCGTCTCGTCTCCGCGATGGCCGACCTTTCGGGGGTCTCCTACGTCCGGACCACGCGCGAGGCCACGCCCGTCCTGTACGGGCCGGAGGAGGACTTCCCGATCGGCGGGTCCAAGACCGTGCGGGACGGCGAGGACGTGACCCTGGTCGGTGCGGGGATCACGCTCCACGAGTGCCTGCGCGCGGCCGGTCGGCTCGCGAACGACGGCGTCTCTGCTCGCGTGCTCGACTGTTACAGCGTGAAACCGGTCGACGCAGCCGCGCTCGGCGCCGCCGCCGCAGAGACAGGGCTCGTCGTCGTGGTCGAGGACCATCGGATCGAGGGCGGGCTCGGGGATGCCGTGCTCGACGCACTCGCGGCGGCGGGCCCGTTGCGGGGCCGGGTGGTCAAGGTCGCGGTGACGGACCTGCCGGGCTCCGGATCGCCGGAGGAGCTCCGCGCGTGGGCGGGCATCGATGCCGACGGGATCGTACGCGCCGTGAGCGACGCCCTCGACAGGGCGTGAGTGTCTAGCTGGCCTCGCGCGCCGCGGGGACGCCGCCGAAGGCCATCGCGATGATCTCTTCGGGCGGCACCGGCTTGGAGAAGTAGAAGCCCTGCCCCAGCACGCAGCCACGCTCCTGCACGAACGCGAGCTCGCCCGCCGTCTCGATCCCCTCGGCCAGCGTGGTGACGCCCAGGCCCCGAGCGAGCTCGATGAACGCGGTCACGATGCTCTGGTTCTGCGGTTCGAGGTCCACGCCGCTCACGAAGGAGCGGTCGATCTTCAGCACGTCGACGGGCATGTCCCGGATCCTGGCGAGCGAGGAGTACCCGGTTCCGAAGTCGTCGATGGCGATGCGGAGACCGCCCGCATGCAGGTCCTCGAGGATCCGTTGGGCTCGGTCCGGATCGGTCATCGCGGAGGATTCGGTGATCTCGACGACGACTTTCGACGGGTCGATGCCGCCCTCGCGGATCCGATCGAGGATCCCCTTCGCCAGGTCGGGCTGCCAGAACTGCCGGGGGGACAGGTTGAAGCTCATCGTGAGCGCCATGTCCAGCTCCCGCCACGCCTGCGACTGGTACACGAGCTCGCGCACCACCCAGTCCCCGATCGCTTCGATCAAGCCGAGCTCCTCGGCCACAGGGATGAAGTCGGCCGGTGGCACCATCGTGCCGTCGGGCTCGATCCAGCGGATCAGGGCCTCGACGCCGCGCATCCGGCCGGTCGCGAGGTCCAGGATCGGCTGATAGTGGAGGGTCCACCGTTGAGCCTCCACCGCCTTGCGGAGCCGGGTCACGAACCGGAGCTTCGCGGAAGAGTCGAGTGCCCCTCGATTGGACACGACGTAGGCGTGCCCGCCCTTCTTGGACTCCAGCATGGCCGCCTCCGCGTTGCGGAGGAGGCTGCCGGGGTCGGCCCCGTCCTGCGGGAACAGGCTGATGCCGATCGAGGCCGCCACGTAGAGCTCCGTGCCGCCGGCACGGAAGGGCACGGCGAGCGAGTCGAGGATGCGCTGGGCGGCTGACTCCGCACGCGCCACGGCCACCTCGACGTCGTCGCCCTCCCGTTCGAGGTCAGCGAGCAGCAGCAAGAACGTGTCGCCGGATCGCCGGGCCACGAGGTCGGTCTCGCGCGTCGCCTCGCGGAGCCGGCCGGCGACCACGCTCAGGACGTCGTCACCCGCGAGCCGACCGAGGGAGTCGTTCACCAGCCGGAAATCGTCGATGTCGACGCAGATCACCGCCACCGATGCCTCGTGGTGCCGAGCTCGCACGATCGAGGACTCGAGGAACTCCTCGAACATCGCGCGGGTGGGGAGGCCCGTCAGCTCGTCGTGATACGCGAGGAACGCGACCTGCTCGTCCCCTCGCTTCCGCTCCGTGATGTCGAACAACACGCCGAGCGAGAAGGTCGGAACCCCACGTTCGTCGCGGATCATCCTCGCCTCGTCGTGGATCCAGACGCGCCGGCCGTCCTTGCGGACCACGCGGTAGTCGAGGGAGAAGGACTCACCCGTCTCGTTGTGGCGCTGATTCTCCGCGACGGCCCGGGCCCGGTCCTCGGGATGGATGATCCGCTGCCAGAGGTCCGGGTCGGTCAACCACTCGTGGGGCGGGTATCCCAGCAGCTCGCCCACCTGCGGGCTCATGTACAGGGTCGACGCTCCGTCGTCGAGCGCGTCGATGTACGTCACCGCGGGGATGTTCTCGACGATCGAGCGGTGCGGATCGCCCATGATCTGTTCGGCGGAGATCCGCCGCTGCCGCTGCACGTCCTCCGCGATCCCGTCGGCCATCACGCGCAGCAGCTCGACCTCGGCGGCACTCCAGACACGGCCGCTCCCGCAGTCGTCCGCCCCGAGGAACCCCCACCATCCGTCGACAGGGACGATCGGCACGGCCGCGAAGGACACGGTCCCCTCGGACTCGAGGATCCGGCGTTCCGGCGCCGGAAGATCGGCAACGGCACCGACAAGCGCGAGATGATCCCCCAGGACCTCGATCCATCGGACGAAGTCCGGCGAGTACGGATGCAGCGTCCTGCTCGGGTCGTCGAAGAGCGGCGCCACCCCGTTCCGGCGCCACTCGGAGGTGAGGTTCATCCAGAGCCGCCCGTCCGCATCGCGGATGTTCTCGAAGACGTACACGCGATCGGCGCCGAGCTCCCTCCCCACGTTCGAGAGGGACTCCGAGAGGAGGGACGCCGGCCCCGGCGCAGCGCTCGACGCACCGAGCGGGGCCGCGGGATCGGCGGCCGAGGACCGGCCGGTGGGTGAGTCCATGTCCCCTGCTATCGGCGGTCGACGAGAGCCGCTGAAGGAGGGTCCCTGTTACCCTGTCCGGCCGATGGCCGACTACAAGCAGGTTCTCCACGAACGCCTCTACGTCCGGGTGCCCGGCACCGACAAGCTGCGGAAGACGGCGGCGTCCAGGCTGAAGCACCTCGCCGCGAACGGATGGCGCGAGACGGAGCGCAAACAGCAGCCCGACCACATCTGGGTCCGCTTCGAGCGGACGGGGCACGCGCCCATGCAGGCGCGGCTCCCCAAGAAGGCGCCCGAGATCCAGATCGAGCGCCGGCCGCGTCGGGACAACCGCGGCGGGCAATTCCGAGGCGGCAGGCGCTAGCCCGTTCTCTCCACCGGATATCCTTCGGTAGCAGGCCTTTCTGACCGGACTTCCTTCGGGTAGACTCTGCGAGGTCGCACGGTCTGTACGGCCACCTTCCGAGCATCGACGAGCGAAGCGAGGAGCCCTGAGCGTGGAGTTCATCACCGAGGACACGGGGCGCCCGAGCCATCGGGATCCCCACGCGCATGCCGCGCCGCAGCCGTTCTCGTATCCGCTCCAGCGTCCCTACGTGGAACCCGACTGGACCCGGCTCCCCGGCTATCGCGACGTCACCACCGAGCAGTGGGGATCGGCACAGTGGCAGCGCGCGCACACCGTGAAGAACCTGCGGGAGTTCAAGGCGGCCCTCGGCGATCACCTCACCGACGACCTGCTCGCCGACATCGAGCGCGATCAGCAGGAGCGGGCCACGATGTCGATGCTCCTGCCGCCGCAGATGATCAACACGATGGTCGAGACGGACCTGCGGTCGGACCCGGTCCGCCTCTACATGGCGCCGGCCTTCGGGGACCGCGAACAGGAGTTCCCGTCCCACCCGCTCGCGTCGCGAGACTCCCTGCACGAGGCAGACATGTGGGCCGTGGAAGGTCTCACGCACCGGTACCCCACGAAGGTGCTCGCCGAGCTGATCCCCACGTGCCCGCAATACTGCGGGCACTGCACGCGGATGGACCTCGTGGGCAACGACACCGTGCAGGTGCTCAAGTACAAGTTCGAGGCGAAGCAGAACGAGCGATGGGACGCGATGCTCGACTACCTGCGGCGCACGCCGAGCGTCCGCGACGTGGTCGTGTCCGGCGGCGACATGGCCAACGTCCCGATCAAGCGGCTCGAGAGCTTCGTGATGAGCTTGCTCGACATCGAGAACGTCCGCGACATCCGGCTCGCGACGAAGGGATTGATGGGGATCCCGCAGCACTTCCTCCAGGACGACGTGAAGCACGCCGCGGAGCGGATGGCCTCAGTGGCGAACGAGCGCGGCGTGGACATCGCCGTCCATACGCACGTCAACGCGGCGCAGCAGGTGACGCCGCTGGTCGGCCGGGCGACGAAGGTGTTCCTCGACGCCGGCTTCCGCGACGTCCGGAACCAGGGCGTGCTCCTCCGCGGCGTGAACACGACGCCCCAGCAGCTCCTGGAGCTGTGCTTCATGCTCCTGGATCACGCGAAGATCCTCCCCTACTACTTCTACATCTGCGACATGATCCCGAACGCCGAGCATTGGCGGACCGCGGTCTGGGAGGTGCAGGACCTCCAGCACGCGATCATGGGCTACCTCCCGGGCTTCGCCACGCCGCGGATGGTGGTGGACGTCCCGTTCGTGGGCAAGCGATGGGCGCACCAGGTCGCGGAGTACGACCGCGTGCGAGGCATCTCGAGCTGGACGAAGAACTACAGGACGGGGATCGAGAGCGACGATCCGGAGGCGTTCACGCGACGGCACCACTACTACGACCCGATCTCGACCCTGCCGGCCGAGGGGCAGGCGTGGTGGCGCGAGCAGATCGCTCGGGGCATCGACGACCTGATCGCGGAGCTCCAGCCGCAGCACGCCTGAGGAGCACTGTCCGGCATCCGCCGGAAGGCGGTTCGACTACACTCGAGCGGCATGCCCCGCATCACCAGGAGACGCTTCCTCGGAGGAAGCTTGGCCGGCATCGGGGCATCCCTGATCGCAGCCTGCACGGGACGCCGCAGGCCCCGTGCCGCTCTCGACCCGATCGTGTTCCCGACGGCTCCGGTGATCACCGACGGGCCGGCGACCGTCGTCCGAGCCCCGACACGCTGGCCGATCAAGCGGGTGCTCTACCTGATGCAGGAGAATCGCAGCTTCGACCACGTCCTCGGGGCCATCCCGAGCCTGAACGGGGCGACGACGGGGAACATGCTGGGCCAGGAGGTCCCACTGGTCCGTTGCCCGCAGTGGCTCCCAGGAGACCTCCCCCACAACTACCGGGCCGCGCACGACTCGATCAACGGAGGACGGATGGACAACTTCGTCCTCCCAGGCTTCGAGAATCCGGAGCTGGCGGCGGTCGCCGCAGCCTACGCCCACTCCCAGCTCCACCGGGACGACGTGCCGAACTATTGGCACTGGGCGGAGCGCTACGTCGTGTGCGACAACTTCTTCGCCTCGGTCCCCGGTCCGTCCTATCCGAATCACCTGTTCTTCGTCGCGGGGGACGCCGGCGGCATCTACGACAATCCCGAGAACGCCGGCGCCGTTCCGTTCCCCGGAGGCGGCAAGTGGAAGAGCTGGGGATGCGATGCGCGAGTGGACGCCTTCGTCAAGGTGCTCGATGCCGATGGTCGCCTGACCACGACGCGGCCGTGCCTCGGCATCCCCACCGTCGGCGATCAATTTGAGGATGCCGGCATCCCGTGGGCGTTCTACTCCTCCCAGCCGTACCAGAGCGGCTACATCTGGAACGCCTACGCCGCCTTTCCGAGCATCCGTCAGACCGAGTTGTGGACCAGGCGGATCCGTCCCGTGGACCACCTGATCGAGCATATCGAGGCGGATGCGCTCCCTGCCGTCACGTGGGTCACGCCGCGTTACGAGCTCTCGGACCACCCGGCGTGGAGCTCGTCACACGCCCACAACTGGCTCACCGAGGTGGTCAACGCCGTGATGAGGAGCCCGATGTGGGAGCACACAGCGATCTTCATCACCTGGGACGAGTGGGGTGGGTTCTACGACCACGTACCTCCGCCCAAGGTGGACGAGATCGGACTCGGGATCCGGGTGCCGATGTTGGTGATCTCCCCCTTCGCGAAAGAGGGCTACGTCGACAGCGAGGTGGGCGAATTCTCCTCACCACTCAAATTCATCCAGGCGAACTGGGGCCTCGAACACCACACCCCTCGGATCGTCGAGACACATGACTTCTCGCATGTCTTCGACTTCGATCAGGAGCCTCGGATCGCCCTGCCTCGACCACCGAAGCAGGACGCCATCGGGAACGCATACGTGTACCCGGGGACGGATCCGAGTTGGCCGGAGGAATTCCGGACCGGATAGCAGCCGCGACGGCGCTGCTAGGGTCCGGTCGTGAGCCGCATCCTCACCGTGCTGTCGGCGCAGGTCGCTCCGGTCCCGTGGGATCCACCCGCCACCCTCGACAAGTTCGAGGACCACGTGCGCGTCGCCCGCCGCGCGTTCCCCGACGTCGACCTGATGATCTTCCCCGAGCTCTACCTCACCGCCGTGGACGGGTTCACGTCCGGCGGGACGGCCGACTGGGAGCGCCGGGTGGCCGAGGAGATCCCCGGGCCGCTGACGGACCGGGTGGGCAAGATCGCCGCCCGCGCGAAGCGGTGGATCGTCGCCGGCTCGATCTGCGAACGCCGGGGGAAGAAGACCCACAACGCGGCGATCGCCTTCTCGCCCGACGGCGAGATCGCGGCCGTCTATCGGAAACTGTTCCCCTGGCGTCCCTTCGAGGACGTGGATGCCGGTACGGATCCGGCGCCGGTGTTCGACATCCCGGGCAAGGGAACCATCGGCCTGATGATCTGCTACGACGGCTGGTTCCCGGAGGTCGCCCGAGGACTCGCGCTGCAGGGAGCCCAGCTGATCGCGCAGCCGACCGCGACGACGACGCCCGACCGGGAGGAGGAGGTGGTCCTGGCGCGATCCAACGCGATCGTGAACCAGGTCTTCCTGTTCAACCCCAACATGGTGTCGACGTTCGGGCAGGGCCGGAGCGTGGCCGTGGATCCGGAGGGCCGGGTGCTGTTCGAAGCGGGCGCGTCCGAGGAGCTCCTCGTCGAGACCGTCGACCTCGAGCGAGTGACCGAGGTCCGTCGTCGCGGCACGCGCGGCGTGACCCGGCCATGGCAGCACTTCCTCGAGGGCCCTCGCGACGTGGTCCTTCGCCCCTACCGGGCGCGCCGTGAACCATAGGCTCGAAGGTGGCGCTGTGCGTCCCACCGAGACGTCATCGCGGCACGCGGATCTTCCGGGAAGACACGCCATCGGGTACGGCCGGCGAGAGAGGCCTCAAGTGGGCAGTGAGCGGTCTTCATCCAAGGGGTCGTCTGCGGGCTCGGGGGCGGATCCTCGGGACGATGGCCGGCCTGGGAAGCGCGCCCACGAGGGGTTCGAGGGATCTGGCGAGATCTCCGGCGGTGGGGCGATCCTCGGGTCGCTTCTGGAGGCAGGAGATCAGCGGGTCCGCGAGGATCGGCGGGACATCCTTCGGGAACGGAACCGGATCGCACACGAGTTGGGGGAACCGTGCCTCGATGGAACCGTCCTCTAGGCCCAGCGGGAACGGCAGGAGACCGGTGATCGCTTCGTAGACAGCGACCCCGAGGCCCCAGATATCGGCCGCCGCGCCGAGGTCCCCCGCGCTCGAGACTCCGCATTGCTCCGGGGCCATGTAGGCATCGGTCCCGATCGGACCGGTGGTCCGTCGGGCCGTGTCCAGGGTCCGTGCGATGCTGAGGTCGATGAGCTTGGGTGGTGCGCCCATCACGACGTTCTTGGGTTTCACGTCGAGGTGCACCCAGCCCTCCCATGACATGTAGTGCAGCGCGGAGCAGAGCTGGAGGGCGAGGGGAAGGGTCTGCTCCACGGCCAATGTCCCCTGCTTCCTCAGCAGCGTGGACAGCCGCGGCCCCTCCAGGAACTCGAGCGCGAGATGCGGTCGGGCGCCATCGATCGGTGCGTCGAAGCACCGCGGGAGCCCCGGATGTTGGAGGGTAGCGAAGGCCTCCGCCTCGGCGGCGATCTGTCGTCGAGCACCATCGTCATGCACGCGATGGGGGCGAAGGATCTTGGCCACCACAAGGCTGAAGAGCCGCTCATCCCAGGCAAGGTACGCCTCGTGCGCCCGCCCCCCGCCGAGCAGGCGGATCGTGTAACGACCGGGGATGATCGCCTCCCCTTCCTCGAATCCCCACGAGGGGCTCGCGTGGACATATGAGGGCAGATCAGCTCGTGCCGGCCCCATGGTCCTCCTATCGAGTCCGCCGTAGGGTCCGCAACCCCGGTTGGAGGCGCAGCGATCTCATGACAGGGTGAACATGCGACTGCCCAGCGGGGTAGGCGTCGCGGCGTTGCCGCCCCCAGCCTCCCCGGTCGGCACGTCCGGCGAACGATCTGGTCTCCCTCATACGATCCGAACTCGAGGTTTTCCCTTGGCTCCATCTCGCAACGCCTCGTGCTCGACGGGGAGACAAGACAAACCGTCCGGCCGCCTCCTTGCCCACAGGCTTGGTGCCTAAGAAGTTAGCTCGTTCCGCTGACACCTGTGTCCGTCCCTGGGCCCGAGTTGTTCGTGCCCGTGTTGTCGTTGGTTCCATTGGTGTTGTTGGTGTTCGTCCACCGGTCGGGATCGTTCGTGCCCGTGTTGTCGTTGGTTCCACGGGTGTTGTTGGTGTTCGTCCACCGGTCGGGGCTGTTCGTGCCGGTGTTGTCGTTGGTTCCATTGGTGTTGTTAGTGTTCGTCCACCGGTCGGGATCGTTCGTGCCGGTGTTGTCGTTGGTTCCATTGGTGTTGTTGGTGTTCGTTGCTGGGTCGTCGTCATCGTCGTCCCCGAGTGCAACGTTGTCTTCCTCGTTCCCCT